>JABFXX010000633.1 GCA_013368795.1 Kofleriaceae bacterium | reverse complement strand
CCCTTGTTCATCATGTCGCCGTACGGCGCGATGCCTGGGCAGAAGTTCGCCGGGTCGTCGTTGGCGGTCGGCGTCGTGGTGGTCGCGCCGGGCTTGACCTGCTTCGACTCGCCGTCGACGGTGGAAGTCCAAGTCACGCGGTCGTACACCGTGGTGCATTCGTTTGCTGTGCAGGACGCAGGATCGACGACCTGGACGTCACCATTGCTGTTGAGGAGCGACATCCCGAATGTCGCGTCGGGTGCGGGCAGGCCGCTGTTAGAGGCGGCATCGGCGGACTTTGCAAACAGCGCGTAGCCGCCCGGTGCGAGGGATTTGCACGGACCGGAGACTACGCTCACGGGCGTGCTGTCGTTACTGCGATCGAGGCCGAGTCCGTTGAGGTCGAATGGTGCGCTGCCGACGTTGGTAATCTCGAACCATTCGCGTGAGGCTTCCGAGGTCGCCGGGGTCGTCACGGGCACCTTCGGGTTCGGCATCACCTCTGTGATGACGAGGGTCCCCATCGTGGGCTTGACAATCGGACGGAGGGTACCGCCGTCATCGCACATGCCCTCGGGCGCGATCGTCGAGCACTGGGTGTTGGCCGCGTTCGGCGTGCCGGAGTCACCCATGCCGTAGGTCGCGGTGGCGTCGCAGAAATTGGTCGGCTCATCATTCGCGGTCGGATCGATAAAGTCAGGATCCAGCTGTAGCGACTTACCGTTGGACGAAGTCGACCACGTGATCGTGTCGAGCACCGTCGCGCCCGATAGGATCTGGAGGTCTCCCGAGGTGTTGACCAGGGTGAATCCGAACGTTCCGGCAATCGGCGTGGGGATCCCACCGTTCATCGCCATGTCGGTCGACCGGGCGAACACCGAGTACTGTCCAGCCTCCAGGTGGAGACACGATGGGGAGTCAACCGTGACCGGGGTGCTGCCCGAGCGCGCAAGTCCGATGCCATTGAGGTCCACGGGATTCAGGGCAGTGACCTCAAACCACTCGCCCTTCGTGTCATCGGCGGCGGCTGGGTTGGGCATGACCTCGGTGATGACGAGGTCGCCGGGGTTGGGCGCGACGACGGGGCGCATGCCGCTCGTGTCCGAGCACGAGCCCGCGATGACCGGCGCGCAGTCGTTGTCCTGGCCCGGCGTGCCGAAGTTGCTCGGCTCGAACTCGGTGTCCTTGGCCTCGCACCAGTTGGCCAGGTCGTCATTGAGCGTGTAGTCGGGCGGGCCCTGGTTGGAGAGCTGCCGCGAGTGGCCCGACTTGACGGTGTCGTAGGTGGCGGAGTCGACCTCGCTGTCGCCGCACTTGAGCGCGAGCTTGCCGCCGTCGGAGTTGAAGAAATCGCCGAGGTCGGCCGAGTAGCCGTAGTCGACGTACGCGGGGACGAGATCGTCGGTGGCGTTGCCGAGCGTGAAGAACTGGCCCGGCGCGACGGTGACGTCGTCCATCGTGTGCGATTTGGATTTGCTGCCGTCGGGGCGCGAGTGGACGATCGTGAGGCCCTTCAGCGAGACCGGGCGATCGGCGTTGTTGTAGATCTCGAACCACTCCTTGCCATCGTCGGTGCCGGTGCCGCCGGTGGGCGCGGCGTAGTCGGCAAAGACCTCGGTGATGACGAGGTCGCCCGCGATCAGGTTGTCCTTGCATGCACCGGCGGTTTCGTCGGGGCCGCACGCGGACAGCGGGGCGATGGCGGCGATGACGACGGCGAGGCGCGTGCGCATTTCGGTAGGGTAAGTCATTGCGCGGGTGTGCTGGTGGGAATCGGCGTGGCGGATGGCGAGTGACCGGGTGGGATCTGCGAAAGCTCGACCTGCGATGCGCGGTCGATCACGATCTGGACCTGTTTGCGGTGGTTGTATCGGTTCTCGTAGATGGTCGGGATACCGGTCACGACGACGTACTCGCCCTGCCACTTCGCGATGCCGGATTGCATGAAGACGTCGCGATCGAAGAATACGAGCGGGAACCCGGAGAATTGTTGACGCGACAGTGACACTCTCGTCGGACCCTTCTCGCCGATGCGCACGTTGTCGACGAGCCCGAGCACGTGGACTTCCTTGCCGACGAGCTCCTCGAGCTGCTTGGTGGCGTCCCAGTGCGAGATGTCGATGTAGTTGGGCTTGCCCTCGCCGTCAGCGCGGAACTTCGCGACGAACTCGCCACGCGCGTTCCACCACGGGAGGCGCTCGTCGTAGTCGGGATACGCCATGACGCCCGGCGCCCAGATGCCGCGCTTGGCCGCGCGAGCTTCTTCCTGCGCGGCGACGAACTCCTTGTGGAAGCGACGCGACTGGCCGTACTTGGGGAAGTACGGGCCCATGCCCGCGCGCACGGCCTCGACGTTGTAGTTGAGCCACGTGCCGTTCTTGTTGACGAACACGTACGCGAGGTAGCGCTGGTACGCGTCGCGGATCTCGGCGGGATGGTCGCGCTCGAGGCGGACCTTGTCGGCGCCCGCGAAGAAGTTGTCGGCGAAGTGCTTGGCGTCCTCGCCGAGCGGCGTCGGGTACTTCTTCGGGCGCAGCGAGTCACCGCGCTTGGCCTTCATGTACTCCTGCCAGCCGGCCTCGAACAGGCGGCGGTCGCCCTCGGACTTGAACGTCTCCTCGGTGTCGAGCCCGAGCAGACGCAGCGAGCTATCGAGACCGTCGACGCGGATCGTGTCGCCGTCGGTGATCTTGGTGACCTTGAACTCGCCGATGACGAGGCCCGGGCTCTCGAGCTTGAGCAGCGACTTCTGCGCCTGCTTGCGCTGGTAGCGGCTCTCCTTCGCCGGAAAGCACCCGACGAGCGAGACCGCGAGCAGAGCGGACAGGAGAGCGGCGAATCGCCGGGACGTGGGACGCGTCATGGACATGTGGGGTTCGCCTGCTTGGGGGTTCCTTCGGACGTCGCGTTCGTGCACCAGTTCGCCGGGACATCGTTGGCGTCCGCGGTCGGCGGGGTGACCCCGAGCGAGTAGGTGCCGGTCTTCGGCAATACGTCATACGTCGCCCGGTCGATTCGTTCGCCGCACGCCTCGACATCGACCGCGGCCGCCGCCAGGAAACCGACGTGGAAGTCCGACGAGAAGCCGTAATCGATGTGGCTCGGCCTCGTCGCATCGTCGGGGACGAGCCCGAGCACGACGTACGCGCCGGCCGCGACCGGCAGCGAGCGCCGCACGATCACCGGCACCTCGGAGCTCCCGTCCTTCTTGCGAAAGCGGAGCTTCGTGCCCTCGAGATCGATCGACGCGCCGCTCGCGTTGTAGAGCTCGACCCAGGTGCCGAGCGCGTCGTCGGGGGATTGCGGCCCGCGGAACTCGGTGACGACGAGGTCTCCGACGGCGACGTCGGGACATTCAGCGGGAGCAGGGTCGCGAGTACACCCGGCCGCCGTCGCAACGGCGAACGCACCCGCGACGACAACAGAGGAGCCGATCAGCCGCACGCGGCTACTCTAACGCAGGTATGCTCGCCGGTCATGAGCGTACCGGGCGGGCCACCTCCGATGCAGCAGATGCCTCACCATGCGATGCAGCCGTCACATCAGCCGGCGGGTCCGGCTGATCCTGCGAAGTCGACAGCGATCGCGCTCTGCATCGCGGCCGTGCTCGTCCTCGTCGGCACGGTCTCGAAGAGCTGGTTCTCGGCGGGGCACCGCGACACGTCGATCCATCTCGGCGTCATGGGCGGCGAGGTCTGCGAGGACGGGCGTTGCATGGACATTCCGATGGACAAGCTCGGCAAGAGCATGCCCGAGCTCGAGTTCTTCGCGCTCGTCGGAATGCTCGGCGGATTTGCAGCGGCGGCCGCCGCCGGCGTGTTCGGCGGCATGACGCTCGCCGGCAAGAAGGACAAGCTCCCGCCGATCAAGCTCGCGCAGATCGCGTACGGCATCGCGTCGTTCGGCATGACCGCATTCTTCATCCGCGTGATCGCCGAGGGCGGCAAGGGCGACGTCAACCCGAGCTGGGCGGTCGTGCCCGGGCTCGGCGGCGTGATCTTCGCGGCCGTGATGACGAAGAAGCTGAAGGCGTTCCTGCCGACCGCGCCGGCACAGCCCGCCGGTGCACCACACGGCGCGCCGGGCGGCTTCTACGGCCAGCAGGGTTACGCGAACTCGTCGCAGCCGATGCCGCCGCAGAATCCGTACGCGAACCAGTCGCAGCCGATGCCGCCGCAGAATCCGTACGCGAACCAGTCGCAGCCGATGCAGCCGTACGGAAGCCAGCAGCCGCAGAACCCGTACGCGAACCAGAGCCAGCCGATGCAGCCGCAGATGGCTCCGCCGCCGGGACCTCCGCCCGCGCAGCAGCATGCGTGTCCCCGTTGCGGCACGCCGCTGCAGTTCGTCGCGCAGTATCAGCGCTGGTTCTGCCCGCGCGAGAACAACTACGTTTAGGGGCGGCGGTTCGCGCCGTCGTTCGGCACGCGCTGCGACGTGAAGTCCGCGTGCATGTATGAAGTGAGCGCGAGGTTCGCGGCGTAGCCGTCCGTGAAGTTGGTCTCGTAGATGCCGGCGAACGTGCCCTCGGCGAGATCCTTCTCGTTGATCATCCAGGTCACGATCGAGAGGTTGTTCGTCGCACCGATCGCCGACAGCGGGATCGCGATCTCGACGAACATGCCGGCCTGCGCGGTCGTCAGCGTCGTCGCGGAGTCGCTCCACGTGCCGCCGCTCGCCGCGCGCAGCGTCGAGAACGTGCCGTCGACCTTGTAGCGGGCGTAGTAGTCGGCCGCAAAGCCCGTCGGAAACGTCGCGCGCTGGGTCCGGTACAGCTCGCTCTGCGCCTCGCCGCCGGCGGTCGTGTCGAGATAGACGAACAGCCACTTCTGCGCGGCATCGGATGTCGTCGTCGCGAGATCAGGCCCCGAGTAGCCGATGTAGAGGTTCGCGTCGTCCCACGCGATCCGCGCTGCGAATGCCGCCGACGTCGTCGGGAATGTCTCGCCGCTCGTGAAGTCATCGGCGCCGTCGATCGCGATCACGTGACGGTAGGGCGTGACCGAGCCGTCGGCGTTCGGCGAGTCGGGGATGACGCGCGCGTCCGACGTCTCCGACGACGACGAGGGCCCACACGCCGCGACCGCGAACGACGCGACGAGCCATGCGCGACCGGCGTAATCCATCCTCTACCCGAGGATGCCACAGCTCAGGCGAACGCTTGCTCGTGTTGCTCGATGTCGGGACGAAGGCCGGCACGAACCACGAACAGCTCGCATCCGCTCGCGCCGAACACGACGAGCTTGTAGCGCGAGAGCGTCGGCTGCTTGCACTCGGCTTCCTCGTTGCCGAGCGGCATGCGCGCGTGGCTTCCAAAGTACTGGCAGTGCTGGCAGTGACCCCATTGATCGTCGGACATGGGAAGGCTCCTTCGCCGACGAGTCGGTGCAAGACGAGATCCACGAGGCCTACGCCCGGCGCGCGTCAGCGGAACCGACAGGCCGCGTGACCGAGGACGACCGGACCGTCGACGGTCCCGGTTGGCGTCGCCGTCCATCCGCGCGCGATGCGTGCATCGAGGAGCTCGTCGGCGGTTGGCTTGTGATCCCACACGGAGACCGAGCTCACCGCGCCGAGTCACGTCGTGTCGAACACGAGGAAGCCATCGGGCGTGCGCACGAGGACGTCGTGCGTGTACTCGTCCTGGACGATCACGTCGACGACATCGCTGCGGTGCAGCCGGCACCACGCGAGCACGTCCTCGAGCGTGCGCAGCCGATCGAGGCTCATCGAGTGGAGATGTACAGGTTCTTGTTGCCGCCGCTGTTGCTCGCGAACGCGAACAGGCGCTGGTCCGTCGAGATCCACGGATCCTCTTCGTTCGCGCCGGCCGTGTTGAAGTCGGTGAGCACCGTCGGGTTGCTCCACGCGGAGGTCGTCGTCGTGCGCGTCGACATGTAGATGTCGAACTGCGCGCCGTTGCGGCTCGACTGGAAGTACAGCGCGAGGCAGTCGGCGCTGAGGAACGTGCCCTGCTCGTTCTGCGTCGTGTTGAGTTGCGTCAGCAGCGTGTTCGCGCCGGTCGTGATCGTGCCCTCGTAGAGGTCCTGCGCGTTCCCGCCGTTCGCGCGGCTGACGATCACGTAGCCGTTCGAGCACACAGCCGCCCACTTCTCGTTCGCGGTCGTGTTGAGCACGCCGACCGCGGTCGCCGCGGGCCACGTGCCGCCGACCGTCGCGCGCGTCGACTTGAAGATGTCGCCGCCTCGGCCGAAGTACATCGTCAGGTCGTCGGGCGACAGGCGAGGGCTCTCCTCGTCGTTCGCCGTGTTGAGGTTGCCGAGCGCCGTCGGCGGCCCCCACGCGCTCGTCGGCGTCGCGCGCGTCATCATGTAGAGGTTGATGTTCCCGCCGTCGTCGCGCTTGAAGTAGAGCTCGAGCTTGTTCGACGACAGCGTGATGTCGTCCTCGTCGGCGGCGGAGTTGCCGCCCGGCACGAGCTGGGGCGTCGACCACGGGCCGAGCGGCATCATCCCGTCGGTCCCGGCATCGGTCGACACGTTGTTGCTGCCGCTGTCGGAGCCGCCGCTGGTATCGCTGGCGTCTGCGGGACCGTCGGCCAGCTCGGCCTTGCATGCCGAGATCAGCAAGATCCCGAGTAGCAGGCGACGACTCATGGGTCACATCATAAACCACACGGTCGGCAGCCTGCGGCGAAAGTGAGCGTACGCACGCTGCACAGACCCCGCGATACGAACGTTTTGAATCATTCGCTGGTTACGCGGGTCGTAGGCTCGTCGGAAATGGCGAACTGCGCTCGTAGTGTGGCGTGGCTTTCACAGGCACCCGGCTTCACGCATTCACGGAATCCAGCGTAACCTCTTGGCAATCCACCTGGTCCCGAGTTTGCTCTCGTGACTGGGCTCTGAGGAGGATCGAATATGTCACTGAAGAACACACTCGGTAGCCTGGCTCTCGCGGCATCGCTCGCCGGTCTCGGCGCGGGCTGCGTCGTGCGCGCCCACGGTCACGTCGGCGGTCCCGTCGTGTACACCGAGGTCGAGGAGGAGCCGCCTCCGCCGCGCGTCGTCGTCGTCGATACGCGTCCCGGTTTCATCTGGGTCGAGGGCCGCTGGGTCCGCAACGGCGGTCGCTGGAACTGGCGCGACGGCTACTGGGAGCGCGAGCGCTCCGGCTACTACTGGGAACAAGGCCGGTGGGAGCGTCGCGGCCGCGGTCACGTGTGGGTCGAAGGTCGCTGGCGCAGCGGCGGCAATGGCCGCGTGAACAGCGAGCCCGCCGTTCGCGATCATCGCTCGGGTCCGGCCCAGCGCTCGGCGCCCCCTCCGGGCCCGACGGTTCGCGACCACCGCAGGCACTGAATCGCGAATCGCACAGGTCGGGGTCGCGATGGCGACCTCACTCGCTATAGTCCGGGCGTGCGGTACGCGCTCCTCGGACTATTTCTCGTTTCGGTGCTCGGCGCTTGCGAGAGCGGCTCTGCCAAGCCACGCGAACAAGCGTCTTCTTCGTCATCGAAGCCCAACGACGGCCGCACGGCCGACGCCGATCCGAGCAAGCTCGAAGGCAAGGCGCTGTACGAGACGTTTTGCGCGCAGTGCCACGGCGTCGACATGAAGGGCTACAAGGCCGACAACGCGCCGTCGCTCGTCAACCCGTCGTTCCTCGCGAGCGCGACCGACGACTACATCCATCGCTCGATCTTCGCCGGCCGTCCCGGCACGTCGATGGCCGGCTACGCCCGCGAGGTCGGCGGTCCGCTCGACAAGGCGGCGATCGGCCGCATCGTCGACTACCTCCGCTCGCACGGTGGCCCCGCCACCGAGACCGGCACCGCCGGCAGCACCGGCGACCCGAAGCGCGGCGCGACGATCTACGCGCGCGAGTGCCAGAAGTGCCACGGCGATGCGCAGACGCGCGGCAACACCGTCCACCTCGCCAACCCGCAGTTCCTCGCCGTCGCGAGCGATGGCTTCATCCGCTACGCGATCGCGACCGGCCGCCCGGGCACGCCGATGGAGTCGTTCGTCGGCAAGCTCGACGCGCAGAGCATCGACGATGTCGTCGCGTTCGTGCGCTCGCAAGGCATCGCGAAGCAAGAGGGCACGCTGCCGCCGCCGACCGGCAAGGAGCCGCTCGTCCTGAACCCGAAGGGCAAGGAGCCCGACTGGAAGAACCTGCGCGCCGATCCGAACGGGCCGCCGCGCTACGTGTCGGTCGACGAGCTCAAGCGTGCGTTCGACGAGAAGCGCAAGGTGATCGTGATCGACGCCCGCCCGCCGTCGGACTGGATGCGCGCGCACGTCGAGGGCGCGGTGTCGATCCCGTATCACGACATGGCGCGCCTCAAGGAGGTGCCGAAGGACACGTGGGTCGTCGCGTACTGCGCGTGCCCGCACCATCTCTCGGGCATCGTCGTCGACGAGCTGATCAAGCAGGGCCACAAGAAGGCGCTCGTGCTCGACGAGGGCATCCTCGAGTGGCACCGCCGCGGCTATCCGGTGACCGCCGCCGAGGGCGTGACGGCGCCGCCGAAGGAATCGATGCACCCGCATCCCTGAG
>JABFXX010000635.1 GCA_013368795.1 Kofleriaceae bacterium | reverse complement strand
GCCAGGCGTTCAATGGCAACTTCAACTGGATCATCGAGCGCAGGCTCGACGATGGACAGCGCGACAACACGTTCAGCGGCTCGGGGCTCGCCTCGGTCGACATGGGGAACAAGGATCAGTTCGGCACGCTCGGGGCGGTGACGACCGCCGGGATCCTCGTCGTCGGCCAGTCGTTCAACGGGGCGAGCTTCGACGGCACGCTGCTCCGGCTGAAGCCGGATGGCTTCCCCGACGGCACGTTCGGCACGAGCGGCCTCGCATCGACCGATCTCGGCGACACCGATCGCTACTTCGCCGCGGTGCTCGATACGAGCGGCCGGGTGGTCTCCGGTGGCCAGGCGCGCGCGACAGACGACGATCTGCTGATCACGCGCCACACGCCGGCCGGTACGCCCGATCCCTCGTTCGGCACGGCCGGGATCGTTCGCATCGATCGCGGCCCGGACGAGAATGTTCGCGCGATCGCGATCCTGCCCGACGGCCGGATCGTCGCCGCGGGGTATCGCGACAACGCGGGCGAGACGATCTCGGTGATCGCACTCCTCGACTCCGCGGGAACGGTGCTCGACGTGCGCGATGTCGATCTCGGCCCCGGCGACGATGCGATCCAGGACCTCCAGATCGATCATCACGGCCGGCTTGTCGCGCTCGGCTCCGTCGACGATTCGGTCGATCCGACGATCACGGACTTCGTGATCGCGCGCTTCGTCGTGCCCTGACATCGTCCGGACTGCGGACGCGATCCGATCCCCGACGAGATCCCGAGGCCGATCCCGGGATCATCTAATCCACAGGGATCTCACGCGTTTCGCTCGGTTTGGCTGTCATACCCCACGACTAGCGTTCGCGCGTGCAGTTACGCGTCCGCTCTCTCGACGAGCGCCTCGTCGATCGACTCGCAGGCGCACTGCGCATTCGTCCCGCGACCGCTCGCTGTCTCGTCGCACGCGGCGTCACCGACCCTCGCGACGCGCAGGGCTTCATCGATCCGCGCCTCGCCGCACTTCGCCCGCCCGCCGGTCTCGCCGGCCTCTCGCTGGCGGTCGGTCGCATCGCCGATGCCGTCATCCGCGGCGAGCGCATCGGCGTGTTCGGCGACTACGACGTCGACGGGATCACCACCGCTGCGCTCCTCACGTCGTTCCTTCGCGCCGCCGGTGCGCAGGTCGAGTGCGCGGTCGCGCGCCGCGATGCCGGCTATGGCTTCACCGCTGCGGCCGCATCCGACTTCGCCGAGCGCGGCTGCAAGCTCGTCGTCACCGGCGACTGCGGCACGAGCGATCTCGACGCGATCCGCACCGGCGTCGCGCGCGGCCTCGAGGTGATCGTCGTCGATCACCACACCGTTCCCTCCGCCGACGTCGCGCATCCCGCGCTGTCGCTCGTCAATCCATACCGCACCGACTCGACGTTTCCGTTCCGCGGCATGGCGTCGGTCGGTCTCGGCTTCTACGTCGCTGCCTCGGTCCGCACCGAGCTCCGCGAGCGCGGCCACTTTCGCGCGCGTCCCGAGCCCGATGTCCGCGATCTCCTCGATCTCGTCGCGCTCGGCACGATCGCCGATCTCGTTCCGCTCGCCGCCGAGAACCGCATCCTCACCGCGCTCGGTCTCCGTCGCCTCCATAGCCGCGTGCGTCCCGGCGTCGCCGCGCTGCTCGCCGCCGCCGGCGTCCAGCCCGACAAGGAGATCGACGCGCGCACCGTCGCGTGGAAGCTCGCGCCGCGCATCAACGCGCCCGGTCGCCTCGGTCCCGCCGAGCCGTCGCTCGCGCTGCTCCTCGCCGACAGTGACACCGCCGCCGCACGCGCGCAGGCACTCGAGGAGGCCAACACCGAGCGCCGCGCGATCCAGGACAAGGTGATGGAGGAAGCGCTCGCGATGATCGGGGACTCAGATCCCGGTCCCGCGATCGTCCTTGCCGGCGAGGGCTGGGCGCACGGCGTCGTCGGCATCGTCGCCGCCAAGCTCGTCGACAAGTTCCAGCGCCCCGCGTTCGTCGTCGGCATCGATCCCGCGACGGGCATCGGTCGCGGCTCCGCGCGCACGGCCGCGGGCATCAACCTCTACGAGGCGCTCTCCGCCGCCGCGCGCGAGATGGGTCCGCAGATGGGTCGCTACGGCGGTCACGCCGCTGCGGCCGGCTTCACGCTCAAGCGCGACGCCGTGCCCGCACTCGCCGAGGCGCTCTGCACGGCGGTCACCCGCTTCGCCGAGGGCTCGGGTCCGATCACCGCGAAGGGGCGCGAGATCGACGCCGAGGTCCGGCTCGCCGAGGTCGACGAGCGTCTCGCGCAGGAGCTCTCCGGCCTCGGCCCGTTCGGTCAGGAAAACCCGGCGCCGCTGCTCGTCACGCGCAACGCGAAGGTCACCGCCGTCCGCCGCGTCGGCGATGGCTCGCACCTCAAGCTCACGCTCGACGATGGTCACGCGATTCGCAGCGCGATCGGCTTCAACCTCGGCGACCGGCCGGTCGATATCGGCCACGCGGTCGACCTCGCGTTCGTCCCGACGGTGTCGACGTGGCAGGGCCGCCGCAGCGCCGAGCTCGAGCTCGCCGACCTCGCGATCGTGTCGTAGGGCGCGAGCTCCGCACGGCAGGCTCGTCGGGCGCGGGCCGCAACCGTCCCGCATCACGAGTGTCCTCGGCGGTTCACCGAGGCCGTGGTGGCGCAACTTCGTGCGGTGTCGTAAGACTCCAACGTGAGCACCGAGTCCGCGTCCACCAAGGCCGGCAGCGCCGGCGATGACGAGCCGGTGCCGAAGCTTCCGCGCGGCCGCGGCATGAAGTTCTCCGGTCCGCAGATCGCGCGGATCGCGATGACGCTCGTGACGCTGGTCGGCGTGATGTTCCTCGCGAAGCCGTGCGCCAACGCGGTCTCGAACTTCGTCATGAGCTACGAGCAAGGCAGCGGCTCGGCGATGCCGAAGCCCGGCAACGTCGACATGCCCGTCGGCACCGGGCAGTACGAGCAGCTGAAGCCGGGCATGTCGGAGGCCGAGATCAAGGCGGCGATGGAGCGCGCCAAGGCCAAGCAGCGTGGCGGCGCCGTCGAGCAGGGCAGTGCGGCGCCAGCGGGCAGCGCGACCCCTTCGTCGGGCAGCGCGACGCCTTCGTCGGGCAGCGCGACGCTTGATCCGGCGCCGCCGTCGCCGACGACGCAGCCGCAGACGACGCCTTAGCTCGTGGTCGATCGGACCGCGCTGCCGGCGTGCTCGGGAAGACGCGGTCGTCGCCGCCCAACACCAGTGCCCGGGTACAGGCGAGCCATCATCGTGCGGACGACAGGACCTAGCGACGGGCTGGCGCGCGTGTCGATGTGCCTCGCAGCGCCGACGAGCACGTCACCTACGACGATGCCGTAGCAGCGGTTGCCCGTCGAAGACCGCTAGACCCCTGGCTGGATGTGCGTAGTAGGCTGTGGTGGTGACCGACGAGCGGCGTATTTCACCCCGCCACACGGCGTATCTCGCCGGCGAGCTCGAGTCCGACGAAGGCCGGTCCTCGATCGCCATCACGCGCGATGTCGGCGCCGGAGGCCTCCTGCTGTTCACGCGGCTCCGCAACTGCGGCGAGACCGTGAAGCTCACCGTCATGCACGGCGGCAAGAAGCTGCAGGTGACCGGCAAGGTCGTACGCGAGGAGCGCGTCGACGACAGCGAGCTATGGCGGACCAAGCTCGCGATCGCCGTCGATCAAAACGATCCGGTCATCGCGTCGCTGTTCGCCGCGATCGCAGCGCAACAATCCTGATCGCGCGGGCGCGCCGAGGGCAGGGGCCGCGCTCGCGTTACTCGATCACTTCCACTGCACGGCGAGGGCAGGGCCGCGCTTGCCTTACGCGATCACTTCCACAGCAGGGCGAGGGCAGGGGCCGCGCTCGCCTTGCGCGATCACTTCCACTGCAGGGCGAGGGCAGGGGCCGCGCTCGCCTTGCGCGATCACTTCCACAGCACGGCAAGGGCAGGGGCCGCGCTCGCCTTACGCGATCACCTCCACGTGGCACGGTGCGGCGAGGGCAGGGGCCGCGCTCGCCTTACGCGATCACTTCCACAACACGGCGTGGTCGAGGCACGGCATCTGCGCGCGGCGATGGCGCACGCTCTCGCCGTGCAGCGTCGCGACGATGACGCCGTCACCGGTCTCGAGCTCGTCGACGACGGTGCCCCACGGATCGACGACGAGCGTGTGGCCATAGCTCTCGCGCTTGTCGTTGTGACGTCCCCACTGCGCGGGCGCGACGACCCACGCCTGATCCTCGATCGCGCGTGCGCGCAGGAGCAGGTGCCAGTGCGCGGCGCCGGTGTGCGCGGTGAACGCGGCCGGGACCATCAGCACCTCGGCGCCCTTGTCCTTGACGAGCCTCCGATAGAGCTCGGGGAAGCGCACGTCGTAACAGATCGTCAGCCCGACGGGCGCACCGCCGATATCGACGACGACGACCTCGTCGCCCGGCGCGGTGGCGTCCGACTCGCGCAGCGTCGCGCCGCCCGGGATGTCGACGTCGAAGAGGTGAATCTTGCGATAGCGCGAGATGAGGTGACCGCCGGGGTTCACGACGAGCGCGGTGTTGTACGTGCGCCTGGCATCGCCGGGGACGAGCTCGGGCGTGCCGCCGCCGAGCATGTAGACGTGATGCTTGATCGCGAGCTCGCGCAGCATCGTGATGACCGGGCCGCCCTCGCTGAACGTCTCGGCGATCGCGAGCTTGTCGCCTTCGCCGCGGCCGAGAAACGAGAAGCACTCGGGCAGCGCGACGACCTGCGCGCCCTTGTCGGCGGCGCGCGCGGTCAGCTCGGCACACGAGGCGAGGTTGGCTTTGAGATCGCCGGTCGACCGCATCTGGACGGCGCCGACGCGCAATTGCCACGTCATTGCTCTCGACTGTACTCCATCGAACCGGACCTGCTCCGAGAGAACGCTGCGAGCGAGCTTCGTCGGGGCCGGAGCGTCGCGCGTGATTGCAGGTCGTCGACGGCGGCGGTAGCTTTCGAGCATGCGCACTGCCTTCGCGTTGTTGCTTCTTTGCGCGTGTGGCGGGCCGAGCCAGCAGCAGCTCGTCGAGACGCCGGCCGCGACGGCACCGCCGCGCCACACCGAGGCGCCGCCGGCGAGCACGAGCGACGAGGATCGGCACCACCTGATCCAGCAGTTCGACGACATGGAGACGACCCAGCAGGCGTACGAGGAGGCGGAAGGCGCGTCTCAGAACACGCCCGCACCGCAGCCGGTGGGGCAGCAGCCGAAGGGCGCGCCCGGTCAGACGCAACCGCCGAAGAAGAAAGGCCCGGCGGAGCAGGCTCCGAAGGGCGCGCAGTAGCGGACCGCGCGGCCAGAGCCAACGACGCGGCGCGCGAGTGTCAGCGTCGAGACGGCGAGAACAAGACGAGATCAGACGCGAGCGGAAGGTCTCGGATGCGCCCGGGTAAGTGATTCAAAAGCACTTGCTCTCGATTCGGGCCTCTGGTACCCATCCCGCAGCTTCAATCGCAACGCGGTGAGGTGGCCTTCAGGCCACCTTTTTTTTCGCCTGAATTCGTCCGAATCGACCCGATCCATGTCCCGTAACCCCCTTCATCAGAAGCTGATCTCGATCATCGAGCCCGTCCTCCAAGGCGCGGGCTTCGAGCTGGTCGATCTGCGCTTCCTGCTGGAGCAGGGCGGCTGGGTGCTGCGGGTCCAGGTCGACCTGCCGCTCGAGCAGGTGACGGACCTGTCGGAGGTTCCGAGCGACCGCGTCGACCTCGAGGATTGCGAGAACATCTCGCGCGAGCTGTCGGCCGTGCTCGATGTCGACGACCCGATCCCGCAGGCGTACCACCTCGAGATCAGCTCGCCCGGCATCGACCGCCCGCTGCGGACCGCGGGGCACTTTGCACATTTCGCGGGCAGCGAAGCGAAGATCCAGCTCGCAGTTCCGCTTCACACCGACAGCGGTGAGCGCAAGAACTTCAAGGGCGTGCTCCGGGGCGTGATCGACGACAAGGTCGAGATCGACTGCGATGGCCAGAAGTTCCAGCTCCCGATCGACGATATCGACCACGCCAAACTCGTTCCCGACTGGGATGCCGTGATGCACGGCAAGAGCGGCGTCGGCGCAACCAAACTACCCAAACCCGTGAAGCCCGGGCACCGCCCGAGCCACAAGCAGAAGCAAAAGCACTAGGGGACAGCGATGGAAGCCAAACTCGACATGGTTCTCGAGCAGGTAGGCCGAGACAAGAACATCGACAAGAGCGTGCTCATCAACGCGCTCGAGCAGGCGATCCTCACGGCCGCCAAGCGCACGTTCGGCCTGAACCGCGAGATGGAAGCCAAGTTCAACACCGACACGGGCTCTGTCGATCTGTTCCTCATCGTCAACGTCGTCGACGAGGACGATGCCATCGAGGGTCGGGAGATCACGGTCGCCCAGGCGAGCAAGGCGGGTCTCGAGGCGGAGCTTGGCGACGAGCTGCTGTTCCAGGTGTTCTATCGCGCCGAGGACGATGACCGCGCGCGCGAGCAAGACGAGAAGTTCGGCGAGATGATCGACCTCAAGAACGCGAGCAAGAAGTTCGGCCGCATCGCCGCGCAGACTGCGAAGCAGGTCATCTACCAGCGCGTCCGCGAGGCCGAGCGCGACAACGTCTACAACGAGTTCAAGGATCGCAAGGGCGAGATCATCAGCGGCGTCGTCCGTCGCTTCGAGCGCGGCGCGCTCGTCGTCGACATCGGCAAGGCCGAGGCGGTGCTGCCGATGCGCGAGCAGGTGCCCCGCGAGAGCTACCGCGTCGGCGACGCGATCAAGGCGTACTGCCTCGACATCGATCGCAACGCGCGCGGCCCGCAGGTGATCCTGTCGCGCACGCACAAGGGCCTGCTCGAGAAGCTGTTCGAGCAGGAGGTCCCGGAGATCTACGAGAAGATCGTCCGCATCGAGTCGAGCGCCCGCGAGCCGGGCGCCCGCGCGAAGATCGCGGTGAGCTCGCGCGACCGCGACGTCGATCCCGTCGGCGCGTGCGTCGGTATGAAGGGCAGCCGCGTCCAGGCGGTCGTCCAGGAGCTCCGCGGCGAGAAGATCGATATCGTTCCGTACGACGACGATCCGGCGCGCTTCGTGTGCAACGCGATCGCGCCCGCCGAGGTCAAGCGCGTCATCATCGACGCCGAGGGCCACCGCATGGAGCTGATCGTCCCCGACGACAAGCTCTCGCTCGCGATCGGCAAGAAGGGCCAGAACGTCCGCCTCGCGTCGCAGCTCACGGGCTGGCGCATCGACATCCACAGCGAGTCGAAGATCTACGAGCTCGAGCGCCGCGCGAAGGAGCAGATCGCTGCTGCGATCGCGGCCGAGGGTTTCGAGAACAACGTCGCGGAGACGTTGTTCAAGCTCGGCTGGCGCTCGGTCGGCGAGCTCGGCCGCGCGCACGTCGAGGAGCTCGCGGGTCTGCCGGGCATCGGCAGCCCCGACGCGGCGAAGAAGATCATCGACGGCGCGAAGGGCTACATGCAGAACGGTGGCCGCCGCCGCGACGACCTCCGCAAGGAAGCGGAGCGCCGCAGCCAGCTGTCGGGTGACCAGCAGCTCATGGAGCTCGACGGCGTCGACGAGGACGTGCTCAACGTCCTCCACAGCGCGAACGTCCACTCGCCCGAAGATCTGATCAAGACGCCGATCGAGCAGATCGCGACCTCGACCGGAATCGACATGGGCGACCTCGCGCGGCTGCGCCAGCGCGCGATCAGCTGGCTCTCGGAGGTCTCGTCGTAATGAGGCGCGGACACATTCCACAGCGCACGTGTGCGGGCTGCAGAGCAGTTGCAGCGCAGCACGAGCTCGTGCGCGTGGGATTTGTCGGCCCCCACCTGGTGATCGGCCGGGTGTCCGGACGAGGCGCGTACGTACACCCGAGTCAAGGGTGTCTGGACCTGGCTCTTCGGGGAGGATTTGCTCGGTCGTTTCGCCGGCCTATCCCCCCCAATCAGATCCCCCACTTCCCCAAAAACGTTGCTGGCTTGCGGGGTAGTAACGCTGTAGAAACTCCCTCTCGCACCACGGGCGCGAGCGATTAGCCAGAAGGATGACCGGAGAGAAGATGCGAGTGTATGAGATTGCAAAAGAGGTCGGGATCCCGAACAAGGACCTGATCGCCAAGATCCGTGCGCTCGGTCTCGAGGTGAACAATCACATGTCGTCCCTCGACGCGGATGACGTGGCTCGCATCAAGCGGTCTCTAGAGAAAGAGAAGACGGGCGGCGCAGCCCCCGCGGAGACCAAGCGAATCGCGACCGGCGGTGCCGTGCTTCGTCGTCGCTCGTCCGGTGACAAGGCCGACGGCGATGGCAAGGAAGAGGCTCGTCCGGCCGCGCAGGCCGTTCCCGAGCGCGCCGCTCCGGCGCCCGTGATCCGCCGCCGCGCCGTCGTCGAGGAAGCGCCCGCCGCTCCGACGCCGCCGCCCGCGCCCGCTCCGAAGGTCGTGGAAGCGCCTGCGGCTCCGCCCCCGGCTCCGACGGTCCTCAAGCGCACGCCCGCGCCGAAGGTCGAGGAAGCACCCGCGCCCGCGCCTGCGCCCGTCGAGGCACCGCGTGCGCCCGAGCCCGCAAAGGCCCCTGTGCAAGAA
>JABFXX010000190.1 GCA_013368795.1 Kofleriaceae bacterium | reverse complement strand
GGCCCCGCGGTCGTCTCGCTCGTCTCCGGCGTGACCGCGTCGTTCGTGTTCGTCGGCGCGATGGCCGTCGCGATGTTCGCGTTCGATCGCAGCGCGAGCGACGGCTAGATTCCACGTGATCGTGTCCGTGACCGTGGGCGTGGCCCTACCCGTGGCCGACCCAACCACATGAACGAGCGGCCGAGAACCCTCGAGCCACGCGCGTGGGTCGGCGATGGAGTCTGCGGCGCACCTCGACGTCTTACGCGTGGACGACTTGATCGACGGGACGCGACCTTCGCTCCTAGGCCTCGACCTCGCCGTTGTCGACGAGCGCGTACGGCCAGCTCTCGACGCCGGGGCGAACCGGCGCGGCCGGCGGAATCGTCTGCTTGCGGATGCGCGGCGACGCCGTCGCGGCCGGCGACAGGCCGCAGCGGTTGAGCACGAACTCGACCGCGCGCACGCGCTCCTGCATCGACACGCTCTCGAGCGGCAGGTAGCTGATCTGGTGCTGCTCGAGCATCAGCTTCACCATGCCGTCGATGCGCAGCACCGAGTCCCACGACACGCCGGCGCGCACGCCGTCCTCCTTGAGCAGAGACTGGTGCGGGCGGAGGAAGAACACGATGCCCTCGCGCACCCACTTCATGTAGTCGTGGAAGCGCTGGTCGTTCATCATCGTCGCGGCGTTCGTCGTGTGCTCGGCGACGTAGGCGAGGTTGTCGAACGCGCGGTCCGACACGAACCGGCCCTCGTGCATCTTCTCGACCGCGACCTGGCGCGCGAACACGCGCTCCTGGTACTCGGCGACGAGGTCCATGTCGGTGCGGAGCGCGTCGAACCCGGTCTCCATCTCGGCGAGCACCGCGCGCGCGACCTCGCTGATCATCGGTAGCCCGTAGCGCCGGCTGACGTACCGGCACAGCGTGGTCTTGCCCGTGGCGTGGCTCCCGACGAAGTAGATCCGCATCGCCTACCGATCTAGGCGATCCCCCTGACATCGTGTCCGACACGCGGCCACTCCCGACGAGGATGTCCGGCCGGCGGCTATTTCGGCACGGGCTCGACGTACAGGGAGCGCTTCGCGCCGCACTTATCGCAGGTGAAGTGGAGCACCAGGAGGTCGCGGTCGTCGTAGCGGACGCGATCGTCGGCCGCCGGGTCGTCGGCCATCCGCGCGCGGCAGGCCGTGCAGCGCTGCGAGCTGCGGAGGTTGGCCAGCTGCGACTCGCTCGCGGGGATCGCGGTCGCTGGTGCCTCGCCCGCGGCGTGCTGTGGCGGCGGCAGCTTCTCGGGCTCGGTGAAGTCCTCCGGGCGCGGCAGGAGCGGCTTCTTGCGATCGATCCAGATGCCGATCGCGACGGTGACGAGGACGATCGCGATCGTGCCGACGATCGCGCCGACCATCACGGCATCACCAGGTCTCTCGTCATGCTCGCGACATCGGGACAGCCGCACAGCGCCATCGCGAGATCGAGCTCGCGGCGCAGGATCGCGAGCGCGGTCGCGACGCCTTCGCGGCCGCCGGCGGCGAGGCCCCACAGCACGGGACGGCCGACGAGCACCGCGCGCGCACCGAGCGCGATCGCCTTGATGACATCGGCGCCGCGCCGGATGCCGCCGTCGAGCAGCACCTCGCCGCGGCCGGCGACGGCATCGACGACGCGCGCGAGCACGTCGATCGTCGCGGGCGAATCGTCGAGCTGGCGGCCGCCGTGGTTCGACACGACGATGCCGGTGGCGCCGTGCTCGATCGCGCGCTTCGCATCGTCGGCGCGGACGATGCCCTTCACGATCAGCGGCAGCTTCGTGATCGAGCGTAGCCACTCGACCGCGCTCCACGTGAGCGCCGGATCGAGGAGGTCGGCGAAGTACGCGGCGAGCCCCGACTCGCCCGTGGTGCGCGCGACCTGCGCGTAGCCGGCCGCGTGCATGTTCTCGACGCCGAGGTGAGAGGGCAGGGCGAACCGATTCTTGACGTCGCGCTCGCGCCGGCCGAGCAGCGGCGCGTCGACGGTGAGGACGAGCGCCTTGCACCCGGCGGCCTCGACGCGGCGG
>JABFXX010000148.1 GCA_013368795.1 Kofleriaceae bacterium | reverse complement strand
TCACCTCGCGGAGGATCGGCGCGCCCTCGGTGAACTTGTGCTCGCGGAACAGCACGCGTGCGTCGGCGAGATCGAGGTCGACGGCGAGCCCGGGGTGCTCGGCCGCCGCATCGCCGAGCCGCGCCCTCGCCCGCGCCGTCACCTCCTTCGCGCGCGTGACCTCGCCGGCGACGCCCTCGACAAAGTCGAGCACGGTGCCGAGCTCGATCAGCGCCTCGATCTCGAGCTCGAGGTTGCCGACCTCGTGCGCGATCGCTTCGGCCTCCTCGAGATCGACGATCGCGTCGCTCATCCGCTGCAGCCGATACCTCGCTCGCGCACGGCCGACGAGCGCACGCGCGCGCTCGGAATCTCGCGCGGGCAAGTGCCGCAGCGCGCCCGACCACGCCTGATCGGCGTCGAGCGCTCGCTGCTCGCGCAGCGCGTGCATGCCGAGCGTCGCGAACGCGCGCGCTGCCATCGCCTCGTCGCCCGCGGCCTCTGCATGACGCGCGATCCGATCGGCGACCACGGGCGACGCGACCGCGCCGCGCCACTGGGCGAGCGCCGCGCGATGCACGGCGAGCCGCTCCTCCTCGTGCGTCGTCGCGTAGACACCTTCTTCGACGAGCGGCTGGCGAAAGCTGAAGCCATCTTTCGTCTCGGCCAGGATGCCCGCCGCGACGAGCTCGCGGAGCCCGACGTCGACGTCCATGGTTGTCGTCGCGCCACCCGAGCGCTCGACCGCCTCGACGACGGCGACCAGCTCGTCGCGACCGATGCCGCCGCCGAGCACCGCGCAGATGCGTGCGAGCGCGACCAGCTCCTCGCCGAGCCCTGCGAGCTCGCGCGCGGCGAGCCACGGCCCGAGCGCCGCCGGCGACAGCTCGTCGAGCGCGCTCGTATCGAGGAAGTGCGAGCCGCCCGCGCGCTCGCGCACTGCCCCGCGCTGATGGATCTCGCGGACGAGCACCTGCAGGTGGAGCGGGTTGCCGTGCGCCATGCCCGCGAGCCGGCGCAGCGCGCGCAGCGGCGGATACTCGGCGGGCCTCAGCAGCGCAGCCGTCAGCGCGACGGCCGCATCCTCGTCGAGCGGCGGCAACAGATCGCGACGTCGTCGCTCCGCGCGCGCACCGAAGTTCGGCCGCCGTTGCTCGAGTCGCGGCGCGGTCACGCCGAGCACCCACAGCGGCAACGACTCGCCGCCGAGCGTCGCGTACTCGAGCGCGTCGAGCAGATCCGCCTCGGCGAGGTGGAGGTCGTCGAGGATCACCGCGGTCGGCTTCACGCGTGCGAGCGCGCGCAGCGCATCACCGACGCCGCGCACGATCGGTCCCTGGGGGATACCGATCAGCTCGGCGAGCGCGCTCGCGCCTGACTTGCCGGTCCCCGGTGCCGGCACCGTGCCGAGGTGCAGCCGCACGTTGCCGAGCTCGCCGATCCGGCGCGCGAGCTCCGCGGCAAACGCGGTCTTGCCGACGCCGGGATCGCCGACGAGCAGCGCCATCGCGGGCCCGCTCGTCTGCAGCGCGACCGCCGCATCTGCCGTCAGATCGGTGAGCAGCGCCTCGCGACCGACGAGCTCGATCGCCTCCTCGCCTTCGCCGAGCGAGCGAAAGCCCGGCCCCACGCTGTCGGCCGCGCGCGTCGGCGCCTGCGTGACGCTCGCGAGCGCGCCCGTCATCACGACGCCGGTCCACGTGCCTGCAGGCAACCACGTCTCCGGCTTGTCGACGGGATCGCCGTGCAGCTTCGTCGTGCCACCCGAGGTCGTCACGCGCAGCGCCTCGAGGTGGAGCGCGACGCGCGCCCCGGCCGCCGCGAGATCGCGTGCCGCCGCGATCGCGACCGCCGCCGGATCCGAATGCTCGCCGCCGAGCACGCCCGCGAGCACGCGCCGCCCTCGCTGCGACGCGACGACGAGCCGCCGGCCGGTCAGCATCGAGAGCAGCGCGCGATCGACCCTCGGCAGCTCCGCCCACAGCAGCACGACCGGCTGTTTGCCCTCGCGGAGCATCGACACCGAGTGGCTCATCTTCGGCGGCGTGCGCTCGTCGCGCGACACG
>JABFXX010000129.1 GCA_013368795.1 Kofleriaceae bacterium | reverse complement strand
GCTCGGCGCGCTGGTGCAGCGCCCGCGAGCGGGCGATGGCTCGAGGACGGTTATGAAGACGGACGATCTCATCGAGGAACGTCCTTGCGATCATCGTTTGAATCGACGCCGCGGCAGCTCGGCGCGTTGGTGCAGCGCCCGCGAGCGGGCGATGGCTCGAGGACGGTTATGACGACGGACGATCTCATCGAGGAACGTCCTTGCGGTCATCGTTTGAATCGACGCCGCGGCAGCTCGGCGCGTTGGTGCAGCGCCCGCGAACGGGCGATGGCTTGACGACTGCTGCACGCGTCATGGACGGTCCTTGCGATCGTCGTCCGCGTCGGCAGCGTCCGCGTCGGCAGCGTCCGCGTCGGCATCGTCCGCGTCGGCATCGTCCGCGTCGGCAGCGTCCGCGTCGGCATCGTCTGCGTCGGCAGCGTCTGCGTCCGCAGCGTCCGCGTCGTCGTCTAGCTCGGCATCGTTCGCGTCGGCGTCTAGCTCGGCGGTCGCCTCGCCCTCTTCGTGATTGCTGACTCCGCGCTGAGCGGCCCGCCGATGCTTCTCGGCGATCGCCTGCTCCTTCGCCGACATCTTCGACGCGGGGAGATCGGCCGGCGGATCGACGGTGACGATGCCGGCATCGACATCGATGTCGGTCACGAACTCGTCGACGAGCGGCAGCAGGCGCTCGAGCTCGCCATCGTGGATGACGAGGAGATCCTGGTGCGCGCCCGCGTCGACCGCGTAGATGGTGCCCCACGGGCTGCCGTCGGGCAGGCGAACCTCGCAGCCGACGAGATCGTCGAGGATGACGTCATCGTCGGCGAGCTCGAGGTCGGAACGGTCGACCTCGACAGATTTGCCGCGGAAGGATTCGGCCTCGGTGCGCGTCGTGACGCCCTCGAGGACGACGAGCCAGCCGCGCTGGGTGTCGCGCGCCGCGGCGACCTTGCGCTCGATGCCGTCGATGTAGATCGACGAGACGGAGCCGAGGGTGGCGGAGTCGGGATCGTGCGTGACGATCACGATCTCGCCACGGATGCCGTGAGCGCGGGCGACGCCGCCGATCTCGATGCGATTGTCGCCGCGCATCAGGGCGACTCCGGGGAAACGGGGTTGGGCCCCATGATTGGGCGCACCGGCGTGACTCCTCGCGAACGAAGAGGATCGCAGGACCTCGGGAAGAGCGCACCGCGCATTCGCGCAGCTCCGCGCGTCTTATTCGAGGATCTCGACGAGGGTACGCTTGCGCGACCGGGGTGCGACCGCCTGGACGACGGTGCGCAGGGCACGGGCAGTCTTGCCGCCGCGGCCGATCACTTTGCCCAGGTCGGTTTCGGCGACCTCGAGCTCGTAGACATTGGCCTGGCGCTCCTCGACCAGCTCCACGCGAACCTCGTCGGGTTTGTCGACGAGGTTGACGGCGAGGTAGCGGATGAGCTCGGCCAGATCGGGATCGCTAGCCATGGCCGGAATCAGGCGGCCTTGGCAGCGCGGGCGGTGCGACGCACGACAGCGGCGAGCGTGCCGCTCGGCTGCGCACCGACCTTGATCCACTTCTCGTAGCGCTCTTGGTCGAGCTTCAAGACCTTGGTGGTCGGGTGGTACGTACCGAGCAACTCGATGAACCGACCATCACGGGCGCTGCGCTTGTCCGCGGCGACGATGCGATAGAACGGAGACTTCTTCTTTCCCTGACGGGACATGCGTAGCGCGACAGCCATGAGATCCTCTTCTTGAGAGCGCGGCAATCTACCCAGGCACTTAGGGCATGTCAACGTGCTATATGAGCCGGGATGCGCCGCGTTGTGGCTGCTCGGGGACTCGCGCTGAGTCTCATCCTGATCGCGTCTTGTAGCTCGAAATCAGAGGTAAAAGGCGGAGGTTCGGCGGGAGCTGGCGAGCCTGTAACGGCGGTAAAACCGACGTTCACGCTGTTCGCGCTGGCAGAAATGCGGGGGCAGATCGGCCCCTGCGGCTGCACGTCGGACCCGCTCGGAGATATTTCGAGAACGACGAAGGTCATCGAGGACGCGCGGGCCCAAGGGCCAGTGCTGGTGCTCGATGCGGGGTCGCTGCTGTATTCGAAGAACCCGATCCCGGGCCACCTGGCGGCCCAGGAGGATTTGAAGGCGAACCTCCTGACGTCGATCTACAGCGACCATATGAAGGTGGCGGCCGTGGGTCTGGGGCCGGCGGATCTATCGAAGGACGTGCCGGGGATCCGGTTTCCGCGCCAGGTCGCGAACGTCAGCGACGCGGCGGTCAGTACTGCTCCTTATGTGGTGACGGTCGGCGCGGCGAAGGTCGGCGTGTTCGGCGTGATGGCGCCCGATGCGATCGACAAGAGCGAGCTGACGAAGGACGGGCGGCAGATCGACGTCGGGGATCCGGTGGTGGCCGGCAAGCGGGCGGTCGCCGAGCTGAAGAAGCAAGGCGCGGAGGTGGTGGTGGGGTTGGTGCAAGCGCCGTCGAAGCGCGATGCGGTCGCGATGATCCGCGAGATCGGCGGCATCGATATCTCGATCGCGGGGTTGGGCGCGGTCGCACCCGAGCCGGAGAACGTGTCGCCCGAGGCCGACAAGGTCGGTGATGGGTGGCTCGTGATTCCGGGAAACCGCGGCCAGGTGGTGAGCCGCGTCGACGTGACGGTGCGGCCGGGAACGGCGCCGCTGGTGGACGCCGTCGGCAAGGGCGCCGCACAGGGCAAGATCGCCGCGCTCGATCGTCAGCTCGCGACGCTCGACGCCGACCTCGCGAAGTTCGCGCAGGACAAGGACGCCGACGCGAAGTTCGTCGAGGCGAAGAAGCGCGAGCGCGACGAGGTGAGCGCGCTGCGGGCGAAGCTCCAGGCGCAGCCGCTCGTCGTGCCCGCGAAGGGCAGCTACTTCACGCTCGAGCAGATCCGGATCAACAAGCTGCTCGCTTGCAGCGTGCCCGTGCGCGACGCGATCAAGGCATTCGACGTCGCTGCTGGTGAAGCGAACGTGAAGGCGGCCGCGAACAAGCAGGTGGTGCCGCCGGCGAAGGGCAAGCCTGGCTATGTGGGGAGCGAGGCGTGTAGCGACTGCCATCAGGAGGCGGTCGACTTCTGGAAGACGACGCGCCACGCGCATGCGTGGGAGACGCTCGTCGAGCGCGGCCAGCAGTTCGACTACGAGTGCATCGGCTGCCACGTGACGGGCTGGGAGCAGCCCGGCGGCTCGAACCTCGCGCACAACGACAACCTGCGCGACGTGCAGTGCGAGACGTGTCACGGACCGGGCTCGATCCACGCGGCCAAGGGCGGCGAGGAGAAGCCGTTCGCGATCGTGCGCGCGCCGAAAGAGGATCTGTGCGCGACTCAGTGCCACACGAAGGAGCACAGCGACACGTTCGAGCGGACCGCCTATCTGCGCGACATCCTCGGCAAGGGCCACGGTGAGGCTGCACGCGCGAAGCTCGGCGACGGCCCGACGGGCCACTCGCTGCGCTCGGCTGCGCTCGACAAGGCCGGCCGCGAGCTCGGCGCGGGGTGCGTGAAATGAGCTCGTGGAGCGGCAGCGGACGGCGGCTCGCGCTGGCGGTGATTGCGCTGGCGATGCTCGTGCTCGCGGCCTGCGGCGGCGCGCAGAAGACGCAGAAGACGAGGACCGGCAAGCCAGCCTCGAATCTGCCCGGCGCGCAGGACGGCCTCGCGACCTGGTACGGCGGCAGCCTGCACGGCGGACCGACGGCATCGGGCGAGCGCTTCAACAAGCACGCGATGACCGCAGCACATCGCACGCTGCCGATGCAGACGCGCGTGCGCGTGACGAACAAGCGCAACGGCCGCTCGGTCGTGCTGCGCATCAACGACCGCGGACCGTTTGGCAAGCGCAGTCACATCATCGACGTCAGCGAGGCCGCGGCGCGCAAGCTCGGCATGATCGAGGCCGGCATCGTCCCGGTCCGGATCGAAGTGATCAAATAATGTCGGCCGGCCCGGCGTTGGTGACCGAGCTGTGTCCGAGTTGATCCAACCAATGAGGGCGGGTGCGGTGACAGTTGCAGGGATGTTTGGTGTTTCAGTGTGTGAGGAGCTCCCGTGAACGACACCGAGCGCGCACCGCTGATCGAGCTGCAGGGCCTGACGAAGCGCTACGGCAACATCGTCGCGCTCAATGGCGTCGAGGCGCGCATCGACGGCCGCATCATCGGCCTGCTCGGCCCCAACGGCGCCGGCAAATCGACGCTGCTCAAGGCGCTGCTCGGGCTGATTCCGTATCAGGGCTCGGCGCGCGTGCTCGGGATGTCGGCATCGACGCAGGGCGCGCAGATCCGCGATCGCGTCGGCTACATGCCGGAGCAGGAGGCATTCCTCGCCGGCATGAGCGCGGTCGAGCTGTGCACGTATGCAGCCGAGCTATCGGGGTTGCCGCGCACCGAGGCGATGCAGCGCGCGCACGCGGCGCTCTACTACGCCGGCCTCGAGGAGAAGCGCTACCAGCCGATCGACGGCTACTCGACCGGCATGAAGCAGCGCGTGAAGCTCGCGCAGGCGCTCGTCCACGACCCGGAGATCCTGTTTCTCGACGAGCCGACGAACGGCCTCGATCCGAAGTCGCGCGAGGACATGCTGAAGCTGATCGTCGACATGCCCGAGCGGCGCGGCTGCGCGATCGTGCTGTCGACGCACCTCTTGCCCGATGTCGAGCGCGTCTGCGATAGCGCGGTGATCATGCATCAGGGCCGCATTCGCTTCGTCGGCTCGATCGACGAGCTGCGCGGCGCGCGTGGCCGCGACACCGAGCTCAACATCGAGGTGAACGGCGAGGTCACGAGGCTCGCCGATGCGCTCGCGGCCCAGGGCGCGCGGTGCACGGTCACGTCGCCGGTCGCGATGTCGGTCGACTTGCCGACGTCGGCGACGACGCGCCTCGTGTTCCAGGCGGCGCGCGAGGTCGGCCTGCAGGTGCGCGGCATCGAGGTGCGGCGCGAGAGCGTCGAGGATGCGTTCCTCCGCGTGATCGGCAACGCGCCGAATCCGCCCGTCGGTGGTGCCTACAGCGCGGGTCCCGGAGGCTCGCGATGAGCAAAGGCACGGTTCACGACCTTGGCTACAAGCGCTACGTCGGCTCGAGACGGGCGCCGTCGACGCGGTGGCGCGTGATCATGCGCAACCAGATCGCGATGGGGTGGAAGACGTGGTGGCGCTACAAGCTCGCGGTCGGCGCCGCGGTCGTCGCCACGTTCGTATCCGGCGGGCTCATGTACTTCGCCAACAACGAGATCCTTCGCAGCGTCGGCAACACCGCCGGCGGAAGTGCGATGGCCCTCAAGATCGGCGACGCGGTGCTGCCGCTCTCGATCGAGTGGTTCCTTCGTGTCGCGTTCGTTCTCAGCCTCACGCTCGGCGCGACGATCGTGGCGACCGACACGCACAGCGGCGCGTTCACGTTCTACTTCGTGCGGTCGGTCCGCGCGCGCGACTACGTGATCGGCAAGCTCGCGGGCTACGGCGTCCTCGTCGGGTCCGTCATCATGATTCCACTGCTGGTCCTGTCGGGCCTGCGGCTCGGGCTGTCGACATCGAGCGACGAGCTCCTCGCTCACTTGTCCGTGCTGCCGAAGGCGCTCGGGGTCGGCGCGCTCGCGACGCTCGTCTACACGGCGATGCCCCTCGCGGTGTCCTCGATCATCAACAATCGCCGCTACGCGCTCGCGCTGTGGGCCGCGTACTACATCGTCGCCGGCAACATCATCAGCGTCATCGGGATCACGACGAAGAGCGACATCGGTGTGCTCCATCTGCCGACCGCGATCAACTCGATCACGTACGACCTGTTCGACGTGACGCTCTTCAGGGGCTTCGGCGCCGACGTTCACACGAACACGGCGATCATCGGTCTCCTCGTGCAAAGCGGCATCGCGATCGCGATCCTGGCGTTTCAGGTCTCGCGCGATCACAAGACCGGTGTCGGAGGTGCGTCGTGAGCATCGTCGTCGCCGACACTTGCAGCAAGTGGTACGGCCACGTGCTCGGCTGCTCCGACGTCAGCTTGACCGTCTCGGGTGGCATCGTCGGCCTGCTCGGCCCCAACGGCGCAGGCAAGTCGACGCTGATGAAGATGATGGCCGGCCTGATGACGCCGTCGCGCGGCACGCTGACGGTCTTCGGCGCGAGCCCGTTCGAGAACCTCGGCGTCAGGCGGCGCATCGGCTACGCGCCCGAGCACGAGAAGACGTGGGACGAGCTCACCGCGCTCGAGCTCGTCACCGCGATGGCCGAGCTCGCCGGTGTGCCCAGCGGCGGCAAGGCCAAGGCGGCCGCCGAGCACGCGCTTGCCGAGATGGGGATGAGCGACGCGAAGCATCGTCGCGTGAAGGGCTTCTCCAAGGGCATGCGCCAGCGCACGAAGCTCGCGACCGCGATCGCCCACGATCCGGACTTCCTGCTGCTCGACGAGCCGATGACTGGCATCGACCCGATGGCTCGAATCGACATCATCGAGCGCATCAAGAAGCTCGGCAAGGCCGGCAAGACGATCGTGATCTCGAGCCACGTGCTCTACGAGATCGAGGCGCTGACGCGCGAGATCATCGTCATCTACCGCGGCCAGGTCCTCGCCGAGGGCAACGTCTTCGAGATCCGCAAGCTGATCGATCGTCATCCCCATCGCATCCGCGTCGACTGCGATCGGCCCCATGCGATCGCCGCGGCGCTCGCCGAGACCGACCACGTCGCAAGCATGGTGTTCGAGCCCGGCGTGATCATCGTCGAGACGCGCGATCCCGACCGCTGCTACGACCAGATCGGCGACGCAGTCCTCGCGGGTGCCGTCTCGATCGACGCGATCAGCTCCCCCGACAACAACCTCGGCGCGGTGTTCGAGTACCTCACGCGCGACGGAGGCAGGCAGTGAGTCAGCGCACCGTGCCGTCGACGTTCGACGTCCTCGCGACGATGATCCGGGTGACGCTGCTGCGCTTGTTCCGGGGCCGCGCCGTCTGGGTGTGCGTCGGCATCTCGTTCCTGCCCCTGATCGTCGCAGGGGCGCTCGGTAGCCGACACAACATCGTCGAGGAGTTCCTCAGCGCCGTCGAGATGCTCGTGGTCGTCGTGCTACCGCCCGTGTTCGTCGCGTCGTCGATCGGCGAGGAGATCGAGGATCGAACGACGACTTACCTGTGGTCGCGCCCGATCCCGCGCTGGGCCGTGGTGGTCGGCAAGCTCGTCGCGCTCGCACCGATCGCGATCGTGCACGTGCTCGTCGGCTGGTTCGTATCCGTTCAGGCGGCGATCGGTCGGCCGCCCTCGGCCGAGAGCCTGATCGCGTTCGGCGGCGGCGCACTCGCGATCTCGGTCATGTCGGCCGGCATCGCGACGCTCGTGCCCAAGCAGGGCATGGCGCTCGCGATGCTCTATCTCGTGCTCATCGACGTCCCGATCGGCCTCGTGCCCGCGTCGCTGCAGGCGATCAGCATCACGAGGCAGATCCTCGTCCTGGCTGGCTTCACCTCGGATCCGAACAAGCTCGCTGCGGCGATCTCGATGACGCTCCTCGCCGGGATCTGGTTCGCCGTCGGGCTTCTGCGGCTGCGCCGTCGCGAGTCGTGAGCGCCTCGGACGACCGCGGCACGCAACCGTCGCCCCGCGCCGAACCCGCGCCTTCATCGGCACGACGGAGTGATGCGCGGCGGCCGGCCCCCTACCCGCGCGAGCCGCGAGCCTCTGCCGAGCGCCTGGCACGTGGCGAGTTCTTCACCGCGGCGCCCGTCGCGCAGCTCGCGCTCGCGGCGCTGGCGCCATTCGAAGCGCACGTGCGCGTCCTCGACCCCACGTGCGGCGACGGCGCGTTCCTCGCAGCCGCGCACTCGACGGGCCTCGCGTCTCGCGCGTCGACGGACTGCGAGCGATGCAGCCTGGTCGGCGTCGATATCGATCGCGACGCCGTCGCGAAGGCGCGCGCGCGCGTTCCCGAGGCTCGCATCGTAGAGGGCGACGTTCTCGCTCCCTCGCTCGTCGAGCGCGTCGGGACGTTCGACGTCGTGATCGGCAACCCACCGTACGTGCGCGCAGGGACGCTCGATCCGATCCTCAAGCGCACGCGCGCGGCCGCGCTGCAGGCGGACTGGCCCGAGCTCGAACGCTCCTCGCTCGATGCGGTCGCTCGGCTCGCCGACCCGGCGGCGGCCTGCATCCTCCGCGCGCTTCGCCTGACGAAGCCCGGTGGCCGGCTCGCGCTCGTCGTGTCGACCGCGCTGCTCGACACCGACGCCGCTGCACCGCTATGGCGGCTCGTCGAGCGCGTGGCGCATGTCCGCGCGATCATCGTCGCGCCGACCGAGCGCTGGTTCGACGACGCGGCGGTCAACTCGATGCTGATCGTCCTCGAGCGCTGCGCCACCGAAGGGGCCGATCGCGACGAGGTCCGGCTACTCCGGCTCCGATCCTCGACGGCGACGGCCGCGCGCGAGGTCGGGCTCGACGCGATCGCCGCGCACGCAGACGAACGACGCGCGCCGGCGAGCCAGCCCGCGACGTGGGGCCCTGCCCTGCGCGCGCCTGCCGCATGGTGGCGATGGCGTGCCGCCGCCGGCGACTTGCTCGTCCCGCTGCGCGAGCTCGCCGAGATCCGGCGCGGGCTCACGACCGGCGCCAACGACGTCTTCTACGTCACGCGCGACGATGC
>JABFXX010000632.1 GCA_013368795.1 Kofleriaceae bacterium | reverse complement strand
GCGGGAAGCGGCCGCCGCACGATCGCCGCGGCGCTCGCCGCACGCGCCGGACGCACGCTCGGCACCATCGCGCTCGCCGGCCCGGGCGCCGACTCGATCGACCAGCTGCGCCGTGACCTCCGCGATGTGCACCTGCGCGGCTGGATCGCGTGCGTGACCGACCTCGATCACGCGGCGGCCGCCGACGACACCTCGCGCGCCGCGCTGCGTGCGCTACTCGATCGTCATCCCGGCCCGCTGTTCATCTGTGCGGGCACGAGCAGCGCGCTGCCGATCGCCGCCGGCCACCTCTCGCTCGAGCTGCCGGCGCTGCCGGTCGCGGAGCGCGTGAAGGCGTGGACCGCCGCGCTCGCCGCCGTCCACCTGCCGACGACCGACGCGGCCGTGCTCGCCGAGCGCTACTCGGTCGGACCCGGTGCGATCCACCACGCAGTCGCCGCCGCCGCCCTCGCGGGGACGCCGGCGCGCACCGGCGAGACGATCGATCGCGTGCTTCGTCAGCAGCGCGCGGTGCGGCTTGGCGCACTCGCCAGCAAGGTCGAGCACCTCGCGTCGTGGGACGACCTCGTGCTGCCCGACGAGCTACTCGCGTCGGTGAAGGAGCTCGTCGGCCGCGTCCGCCTGCGCGCGCAGGTCCTCGACGGCTGGGGCATGCAGAAGGTCGCGTCGACGGGACGCGCGGTCACCGCGCTGCTCCAGGGTGGCCCGGGCACCGGCAAGACGCTCGTCGCCGGCGTGATCGCGCGCGAGCTCGGCTACGACCTGTACCGCGTCGACCTCTCGCGCGTGACCTCGAAGTGGATCGGCGAGACCGAGAAGAACCTCGGCGAGCTGTTCGACGCCGCCGATGACGGCCAGTGCATCCTGCTCTTCGACGAGGCCGACTCGCTGTTCGGCAAGCGGACCGAGGTGAAGTCGAGCAACGACCGCCACGCCAACCTCGAGGTGAACTATCTGCTGCAGCGACTCGACGCGTTCGAGGGCGTCGCGATCCTCACGACCAACTTCGGTACCGCGATCGATCCCGCGTTCAAGCGCCGGCTCTCGGCGCACCTGCAGTTTCCGTTTCCCGACGAGGCCGAGCGCGAGCGGCTGTGGCGCGCGCACCTGCCGGCGAGCTTGCCGGTCGCGGGCGACCTCGATCTGCCCGCGCTTGCCCGCAAGTACGCGCTGTCGGGCGGCTACATCCGCAACGCCGCGCTGCGTGCCGCGTTCCTTGCCGCCGGCGAGCGCACGCCGCTCACCGCCGAGCACCTGCGTCGCGCCGTCGTCGCCGAGTACCGCGATCGCGGCAAGGTCGCGACGACCGGCCCGCTCGAGTGACCTCAGGCGGCGGCGGTCGCTGCGGCCTTGACCGCCTGGATCTCGAGCTCGATCTCGACCTTCTCGCCGACGAGCACGCCGCCCGCCTCGAGGAGCTGGTTCCAGTTGAGGCCGTAGTCCTTGCGGTTGAACGAGGTCTTCGCGACGAAGCCGAGGCGCTCGTTGCCCCACGGGTCCTTGCCCTTGCCGGTGGCCTCGACGTCGAGGGTGACCTCGCGCGTGACGTCGCGGATCGTGAGCTCGCCGATCATGCGGTAGCTGGTCTCGTCGTCCTTCTCGATGCGCGTGCTGCGGAAGCGCAGGTGCGGGTACTTCTCGACGTCGAAGAAGTCGGCCGAGCGGAGGTGCCCGTCGCGCTGCTCGGTACCGGTATCGATGCTCGCGGCGTCGATCGCGACCTCGATCTTCGAACGGGTGAGGTCAGCCTCGTCGAGCTCCAGCGTGGCGGTGTACGAGCCGAAGCGGCCGCGGACCTTCGAGAAGACCATGTGGCGGACCGTGAAGCCGATGGAGGAGTGCGTGCCGTCGATGTTCCAGTTGTTCGTCGTCGTCATGCCCCATGGATACGGCTGTTCCGGCTCTGCAACTAGTCTGCGAAACCTGGCTGGAATGTCCCGAAGATGGGACAATTGGCCATGGACCTCAACGAAATGGTGGTGTTCGCCCGGGTCGTCCAGGCCGGCAGCTTCACCGCCGCGGCGAAGGCGCTCGCGATGCCGAAGTCGACGGTCAGCCGCAAGGTCGCCGAGCTCGAGGAGCGGCTCGACGCGCGGCTGCTCCAGCGCACGACGCGCAAGCTGAGCCTGACCGACGTCGGCCGCACCTACTACGAGTACTGCGCACGGATCGCGGGCGAGGCCGAGGATGCCGAGCGCGCCGTGAGTGACCTGCAGGCGACGCCGCGTGGCCTCTTGCGCGTGACCGCCGGCGTGAACCCGACATGGCTCGGTCCGATCGCGAGCGAGTACATGAAGCGCTACCCGGAGGTCCAGCTCGAGCTGTATTGCACGGGTCGCTCGGTCGACCTCGTCGAGGAGCGATTCGACGTCGGCATCCGCGCGGGCACGCTTGCCGACTCGTCGCTGATCGCGCGAAGCCTCGGCCGGACCACCTGGTACCTCGTCGCGACACCCGCGTACCTCAAGCGGCGAGGGCGGCCGAAGTCCCCCGCGGATCTGAAGGCGCACGACTGCCTGCTGTTCGGCGCGGGCTCGAGGACGGTGACGCTGCGCCTCACACGCGGCGACGAGCACGCGGAGGTCGCGATCGCGGCACGCTTGCTCGCCAGCGACTTCGACATCGTCGACTCGGTGGTCGCCGCGAGCCACGGCATCGGCCTCGTACCGGCGTTCCGCTGCGTGACGCTACTGAGGGAGCGCAAGCTCGAGCGCGTGCTGCGTGAGTGGGATGCGCCAGCGACGCCGATGCACATCGTGTATCCGAGCACGCGTCATCTCTCCCCGAAGGTGAAGAGCTTCGTCGACCACGTGCAGGCGCGTATGTCGCCGCCGCCGTGGGAGCTCGGGCCCGTGCCATAGTATGAGGGAGCCATGGCGACCCATTCGTTCAGCGTCTCTGTCGGCGATCAGGTCTTTATCGGCAAGGGCGAGGAGGAAGTCGGCGCCGTTCGGCATGTCGCGCGCGATCACCTCGTCGTGTACATCGAGGGCGCCGGCGACTTCCAGATCGACGGTCCAGCGGTGCTGTCGGCGCACGACGGCAAGGTCATCCTCGATCCGACGAAGCTCGACCCCAAGCTGAAGAAGGCGATCGAGTCGGCGCATTCGCGAGAGACCGAGTAAGCTCGCCCGGTGCGTGTATGCTCGACGAATGCCGCGCACCCCGCTGCTCGTCTTGCTCGCCGCGTTCGCAGCAGGCTGCGATGACGGCAAGCCCGTGAACACGGATCCGGACGCGGCGACCCCCGTCGATAGCGCCGCGCCGCCTCCGCACGTCGTCGCCTACGTCAGCGGCTACGGCCCCGACATCGCCTGGTACGACTTCGATCCGGCGACCGGCGCGCTTGCGATGGCGGGCAAGGTGGCGGCATTCGCGGGAAGCCCGTCGTTCCTCGCGATCCGTCACGATGCAGCGAACGTCAGCACGCACCTCTACGCGGTCAGCGAGAGCACCAACCGCGTCGGTGCCTACGCGATCGATTCCGGGACCGGCGCGCTGACGTTCATCAACGATGTCTCGACCGGCGGCAACGGCCCGGCTCACGTATCGGTCGATGGCACCGGCCACTACGTGCTCGTCGCCAACTACGGGGACGGCAAGGTCTCGGTGTTCCCGGTGCGCGCGGACGGTGGCCTCGAGGCCGCATCGCAGACGCTCAGCGCCGGCGCGAACGCGCACCAGATCATCGCCGACCCGTCGAACACGCACGTCGTCGTTCCGTGCAAGGGCGCCGACTACCTGGCCCAGTACGACTTCGCCAGCGGCACGCTCAGCCCGAGCACGCCGCCGCGCACGATGACCGCCGGCGGCGCGGGGCCTCGGCACGTCGCGTGGGGCCGCAGCGAGCGGTTCCTCTACCTGGTGAACGAGAACGACAGCACGGTGACTGCGTTCGACTACCTGCCGTCGGGCATCATGCCGCTGAAGACCTTGTCGACGCGTGCGGCCGACGCGACGGGCAACAACACGGGCGCCGAGATCGTGGTCGCGATGGATGGCAACGACACGATCTATGTCAGCAACCGCGGCGACGACAACATCGCGGTGCTTTCCGGTCGCGGCGGCTACGAGTATCCGCCGCTGATGCTCCTCGGCCACGTCCCGACAGGAGGTCAAACGCCGCGGATGATCGCGTTGTACGGACGCTGGCTGCTCTCGGCAAATCAGGACTCCAATACCGTGACGACGTTCGAGATCCAGTCGCGCATGCCGGTGCCGACCGGGGACTCGCTGTCGTTCTCGAAGCCATCGTTCGTCGGCTTCGCCGAGCTGCCGCCGCAATAGAAGCTGCAAAGCCCGTACAAGTCGCGCCGGCCGAGCCGTCGAAGCTCGCCGGCAAGGCGGCCTCGCTCTACATCGAGTAGAAGAAATCTTCGCGCACGATCTTGTCGTTCTTCACCTGATAGAGCGCGACCTCCTTCATGTGGAAGCGCTGCTTGTCAGCCCGACGGGTGATGTCGTAGTCGAAGATGACCGTGAAGCGGTCGCCGTTTGGAAACGGTCCCTCGACCTTCGCGTTGTGGACCTCGTGGGCGGCTTCCCACTGCTTGCCCTTCTCGACGCACGCGCTCAGCCCCTTCGACTCGGGCGACTGTCCCGGAGGTGCGCCCGCCTCGACGCTGACGATGTCTTGCGCGTAGAGCTGCTGTACCGCGTCCATGTTCTTGCCGGCCTTGCACAGGTCGACGAGCTTCTGTCCGATCTCTTTGGTCGTCATGGGCGAGAGCATCGCTCCGAGCGCCGATGCTCCCGCTACGTGGACGACTGCAATTCGGCGCTATGGTGCCGCCATGGCAGTACGCATCCGGATGGCCGATCGCAAAGCCGACCGGCGCACGGTCTCGGCGATCGAGACCGCGTTCACGACGTCGATCGTCTACGACGTCGTCGTCGGCCCGCTCTCGCTCCAGCTCGTCGAGCGACGGCTCGAGACGCCGCTCGTGAAGCGCTATCCGATGGCGGATGCGTTCGCCGCGTGGTCGACGTGGGACACCGGATTTGTCGCCGAGGATGATGGCGAGGTCGTCGGCTTCGCGGGCGTCGAGTACGAGGCGTGGCACGCGCGGCTCGTGCTCTGGCACCTCTACGTCGCGCAGGACCGCCGGCGCGAGGGCATCGCACGTGCGCTGCTCGAGCGCGCCGAGTCGCATGGCCGCGAGCTCGGTGCCAGGCGCGTGTGGCTCGAGACGACGAGCGTCAACGTGCCCGGCATCGCCGCGTACGCCCGGCTCGGCTATACGCTGTGCGGCGCCGATGTCACGGTCTACGACACGCTGCCGTACGCGCACGAGGCCGCGATCTATCTCGCGAAGTCGCTCTAGGTGCAGCGATCGAGCAGCGCGCGCAGGTCGGCGCGAACGCCTTCGCCGTGCGCGATCGCGTCGGGCTCGAACACGATCAGGTGCTCGTCGCGGCCGAGCGTGCCGTGGCGGAAGTTGCGTGCGGTCGGCCTCGCGCCGACTCGCTGATAGATCGGCAGCATCGCCCGCGTGCAGCCGCTCAGCACGTGGCGGAACTGGCCGCGGCAGATCGCGAGGCAGCGGAAGATGAGCGAGTAGAGCAGGTCGCTGCCGCGGTAACTCGGGTCTGTTGCGAGCCGCGAGAGCACCGCGAGCGAGTCGCGATCGATCCACTCCGGGAGTCGGGCGAAGTCGTCGTACTCGTTGCGCCCGCGCTGTGGCGGTGCCGCGACCCGCGCCGTCCCGACGAGCCGGTCGTGGTGATACGCCATCAGGATGCGCGCGCCGATGTCGTATCGGCCCGCCATCTCAGACGGCGAGGAGTCCTTCTCGACCTTGCCGACGGCCGCGTAGGCGGCGTGACGAAGATCGAGGACGGCCACGAACTCGCGAGGCGAGGCGCACCAGCGGAACTGCAGCGCGCGTTCGACGGAGTCGATCGCGAGCCCGGCACGACGAAGCTCGAGAGGCGTGGCAGTCGAGATGGTGAGAAGACGCTGGCCAAGGCTTTCTTCCACGTCGCGACTCTATGCGCCTGCGATGGCGACGCGACCACAATGCGGGTTATGCGCGGGTTATCCGATTCGCATAATCAACGCTCACTTATTGCGTGCAGAAACGATCGTGTGCTCCACGACGATCCTTGCTGCACGAGTTACGTGCGGCCGTGTCGTATGCGGCCGTTGTTAGCTGTCTTCACTAACGACATTCACTCGGTGAGCGTCTGCTGGACGAGCTGGACGCAGACCGATCCCTCGCCGACGGCCGATGCGACGCGCTTGATCTTCGCCGCACGCACGTCGCCGACGGCGAAGATGCCGGGGCGGCTGGTCTCGAGCAGGTACGGCCGGCGCTGGCGAGGCCATCCCGCCGCCACAAGATCGGCGGCGCTGAGCTCGGGCCCCGTCACGATGAACCCACGCGGATCGACGTGAACGAAGTCACGGAGCCAGTCGGTCTGCGGATCGGCGCCCGCCATCGAGAACACGTTGCGGCAGCTCAGGCGCGTGTCGGCACCCGTCGTGTCGTCGTGCCAGGTGATCGATTCGAGGTGGTGATTGCCCTCGAACGCGGTCACGCGCGAGCGCGTGTGGATGAAGATATTCGGCGTGTCCTCGAGTCGGCGCACGAGGTAGCGCGACATGTGCTCCGAGAGGTTCGGCCCGCGGACGAGCATGTGGACCTGACGACACGTGCGCGCCAGGAACGATGCCGCCTGGCCGGCGGAGTTGGCGCCGCCGATCACGACGACGTCGTCGTTCGGGCAACGCTGGGCCTCGACCTGCGTCGCCGCGTAGTAGATACCGACGCCCTCGAACTGCTCGCGGCCGGGAACGTCGAGCTTGCGATACTCGACGCCGGTCGCGAGGATGACGGTGCGCGCTCGCAGTGACGCGCCACCCGAGAGCACGAGGCGGTACGACCGTTCCTCCGCGGCCAAGCGCTCGACGGTCTTCGCGACGAGCAGCCTCGCACCGAACTTCTCGGCCTGGGCGAGCGCGCTCGCCATCAGCTTGCCTCCCGCGATACCGGTCGGGAAGCCGAGGTAGTTCTCGATCTTCGAGCTCGTCGCGGCCTGGCCGCCGGGCGCGTACGATTCGACGATCACGACGTCGAGGCCCTCGGATGCGGCGTAGACGGCAGACGCGAGGCCTGCAGGCCCGGCGCCGCAGATCACCAGGTCATGAACGGTCTCCGGGGCGAGCGTCGGGTTGAAGCCGAGGCAGTCGGCCGCCTCTGCGTCGCTTGGATGCCGGAGCACGCGCTCGCCGCGGCAGATGAGGACGGGGATGTCGTCGATGCCGACGCCGAAGTGGCCGAGCAACCGCTCGACATCGGGATCGCGATCGACGTCGAGGTAGCGATGCGGATGGATGTTCTGGACGAGGAACGCGAGGAGGCGCGTCGTCGCGGCCGAGGACTGCGAGCCGATCACGATCGCGTCGCCCTGACCGGTCTCGATCAGCGCGACACGCCGGAGCAGGAACGCGCGCAGGAGCACGTCGGAGAGCTCGGAGTCGTTCTGGATCAACGTGTGGAGGCGCGCGTGCTCGATCTTGAACGCGCGCACCGGCGTGCGTGCACGCGCTCGCACGAGTGCGCGGCCGTCGCTCAACAGATTCACCTCGCCCGTGAACTCGCGAGGACCGATGAGCGCGATCGCGTCCTCGACGCGCTCGTGCGGGTGGATGATCTCGATGACGCCCTCGAGCACGACGTACATGGGCAGGTCGAGGTCGCCCGGCTCGTAGAGCACGTCGTGCTCGCCGAACCGGCACTCGATGGCGCACGTGCTGACGCGGGCGATCTGCGCGTCCGTGAGCGTGGGGAACATCTCGTGGCGCCGCGCCTCGAGGTCGGGTGGCAACGAGCCCGTCGCGCGCTCTACGGATGTCTCAGGAGTTGCCATGACACGACTCGATTCACGAGCCGCGCCACTGAGACATTCCTGCGTACTACGGCGCGGTCACGTCGGCCTCGATGACCGCGAACGCGAGGCGCGTCACGCCTTCGAGGTAGTCGAACTGCACGTTCGCGACCGTATCGGAGGCCTTGTGATAGTGCGGCGTGTGGTCGTTCGCGACGAACTCCTCGCCGACGCCGACCGCGGCAAACCCAGCGTCGAGGAACGCCTGGTGATCGCTCGACGCGAACGTCACCGGCTGGATCGGCATCGAGAGCGTCGCGCCGTGGGCGCGATAGAGCGCCTCGATGGCGGGCGAGGGCGACCACAGCTCGACCGCGCGATCGTGGTCGCTGTCCCACGACAGCATGTCGAAGATGTGAGCGGCGCGCAGCTGTGTGCCCGCCGCATCGAGCGACTGGGCGTACGCCTTGCTGCCGACGAGACCGAGCTCTTCCTGATCGAAGAACGCGAAGATCACGGTGTGCTTGCGATCCGGCACGTCCTTCAGGTGGCGGGCGGTCGCGAGCACGAGCGCGGTGCCGGTCGCGTTGTCGGCGGCGCCCGGTCCGGCCGGCACGCTGTCGAAGTGAGCGCCGACGAGGATCGCGGGGCCGGGGTCGCTGCCCGGCAGTGTCGCGATCACGTTCGCGCCGGAGCGGGTGCCCGACGTGTAGTCCCACTTCTCGGCCGTGATGCCGAGTGCGGCGAGCTCGCCGATCAGGAACGTACGCGCTGCATCGCGCTCGGCGACCGACGCGCGATGGAGGAGCGTGACGCCGGG
>JABFXX010000248.1 GCA_013368795.1 Kofleriaceae bacterium | reverse complement strand
TCGGGGTCGGGCTCGGGGTCGGGCTCGGGATCGGGGTCGGGCTCGGGCTCGGGGGCCAATTGCACCATGAACGGCACGAACGTCGCGATCGGGGCCAACCACGGTCACACGCTCGTCGTGTCGAAGGCCGACGTCATGGCCGGCGCCGAGAAGACCTACGATATCCAGGGCACGTCGCTTCACAGCCACACCGTCACGATCACGGCCGCACAGTTCGCGACGCTCGCGGCGAACATGAGCGTCACGACGGTGTCGTCGCTCGACGGTCATTCGCACTCGATCATGGTCACCTGCCTCTGATCGGGCGTTAGGATGCGGTCGTGTCTTTGACCGACCAGCTCCGCGCGGCATTGACCGCGGTCCCCGACGCCGAGGTCCCGCGCACGCCGGCGATCGAGGCCGGCATCGACGAGGCCGTCCGCTATCTCGACTCCGATGCAGCGCTCGCGAGCATCGCGGCCGACGTCTACTGGCCGAAATGGAACTGCCCGTGGTGGCAGATGACGATGCTGTGGGAGCTCGGCGAGGCGGCGCGGATCCCGACGCGCGCGGCCGCTGCGATGGTGGAGGGCCTCCGCGCGTTGCGCCTGCACACGTTCCCGATCCGCCCCGAGGACTGGCCACCGAACGCGGATCGCTGGCGCGATACGTCGTGCCACTGTGCGCTCGGCACGATCGATCAGGTGCTGTCCGCGTGTGGCGTCGACGTCGACGCCGAGCTGCCGTGGGTCCGGCCCTGGTACGCGCGCTATCAGATGCGCGACGGCGGGCTCAACTGCGACGAGGCGGCGTACCTGGTCGAGGACGAATGCCCGAGCTCGATGGTCGGCACGGTCGCGCCATTCGAGGCGATGATCCGGCGCGGGCCGAGCGAGTTTCTCGATCGCGCGGCCGCGCTGCTCGTCGCGCGCGAGCTGCGGCTCGGCTCGCCGACGCGCCACAATGCCGAGGAGCGCGACATGGCGCCGCGCTGGCTCGAGCTCGCGTTTCCGCGGTTCTACTTCTACGACGTGCTGCGCGGACTGACCGCGCTCGTCCGGTGGGCGACGGCAGAGCGTCGCGCGATCCCCGCGCACGCGATCGCGCACGTCGCCGAGCACCTCGCACGCGCGCATCCCGACGGCGTCGTGCGCGTCGGCCGCCGTCCGTTCGACGGCATCGGCACGCACGCGCGCCAGCCCGACGGCGTGTGGCGCCGCCAGCCGAACGCGGCGACGTTCCCGCTCGTCGAGGCGGTCGCCGTCATCGGCGAGCCGAGCGGTGCGCTTACCGCCGAGTGGCGGAAGACGCGGCACGCGCTCGTCGCGCTGATCGATGCGGGCCTCGTGCAGTGAAGCGGGCGAAGCCGCTGCTCTACACGATCGGGCATTCGACGCGCAGCTACGACGAGCTCGTCGAGGCGCTTGGCGCATGGGACGTGACGACGCTCGTCGACATCCGCACGATCACGCGCTCGCGCACGAACCCTCAGTTCAACCGCACGACGCTCGCTCGCCGGCTGCCGCGCGCCGGCATTCGCTACGTCGTGATTCCCGACCTCGGCGGTCGCCGGTCGCGCTCGAAGACCGCCGATCCGGCGCGCAATGCCGGCTGGCGCGTCGCCGCGTTCCACAACTACGCCGACTATGCCGAGACGCCGGAGTTCGCACGCGGGCTCGCCGAGCTGCTCGCGCTCGCGTCGTCGAGCACGTGCGCGATCATGTGCGCCGAGGCCGTGTGGTGGCGCTGCCATCGTCGGATCGTCGCCGACTACGCGATGACGCGCGGTGCGCGCGTGTTTCACATCTTCACGCCGGCGAAGGCCGAGCGCGCGAAGCGCACGCCGTTCGCGAAGGTCGATCGCAAGACGAAGACGCTGCGCTATCCCGCGCTCACCCCAGATCGGAAATCGCGGTGATCACGAGCGGCAGGTCGTCGCCCGAGCGCAGCGTCGCGCGCTGCGGCGGCAGTCGATAGTCGATGACCTCGCCGCTGACGTCCGCGCTCGCCGTCTTGTAGCCGACGACCTGGATCTCGGTGCCGACGGGAAGCACCTGCTCGTAAGCCTCGACGGTCGGCCGCGTGCCGACGAGCCGGCTCACTTCGCGCGGCGCACGGTCCGACGAGAACCTCGTGCCCGGATACGTGACGAGCTCGCGCGACTGCACCATCCAGCGTGCGCCGGCCGCCTGGATGATGATGTGCGCGCCCTTGTCGTCGATCAGCGTGAAGTCGACTGCTGCCTCGTGAACCCACTTGCCGTCCGGTTCGAAGATCATTCGCCGGAACACGCCCTCGGCATCGACGAGCACGCCGGTGAGCGGCGACTCGCACGCGACCTTGCCGCGCACGACGACGAGCTCGCCCTCGGCGCGCGCCGACAGCTCCGCGAGCTCCAGCTCGCCATGCGTCATTCGCCGGAGCTGCCGATGGAGCACGGCGTTGCCCGCGCGCTCGCCCGCTGCTGCCGCCGCTGCACCTCCGAGGACGAAACCCTTCCACATCGCGAATGCAGCGGGGCCGCCGAGCGCTGCCGTGCCGACGATCGCGGCGCCGGCCGCCGCCCAGATCGAACCCGACACCGCCATCCGGGCACTCCGCACGCTGCGGGGCAACCATGCGCGATCCTCGCGCAGGCGGTGAGTTCGCTGCATCATCAGCACCCATTGAGTGTACGTTGAGGGGCGATGAATGCACTCGTCCCTCCGACCTCTACTGCCCTGGCCACGACGTTCGGCAAGGCCCATCGTCTCTCGGTCCGCCAGCGCAAGCGGTGGATCGAGATCCTGACGTCGTTCGACGCACGTAACGTCTACGTCGTCTACGACGAGATGGGCTCGCCGGTGCTCAACGTCCAGGAGCAAGGCTCGGGTTTCGGCGCATTCATGAAGCGGTTGTTCCTGCAGTACATGCGCCCGTTCACGTCGAAGGTCGAGGACCTGTCGACGGGCGGCTCGCACCTCCTGACGCTGCACCGGCCGTTCCGCTTCATCTTTCATCGCCTCGAGGTGATGGATGCCAGCGGCACCAAGCTCGGCGCGATCCAGCGCAAGTGGACGTGGTTCCGGCGCAAGTACGTCGTCGAGGGTCCCGACGGTCAGGAGGTCGCGACGCTGTTCGGCCCGTTCTTCCGACCGTGGACGTTCAAGGTCCTGCTGCCAAGCGATCCGAAGACCGAGGTCGGGCTCATCCAGAAGAAGTGGAGCGGCCTGCTCAAGGAAGCGTTCACGCAGGCCGACAACTTCTGGGTCGACTTCGGTTCCGTCCAGGATCCGCAGCTGCGTGCGCTGCTGTTCTCGGCGACCGCGCTCATCGACGTCGTCCACTTCGAGCGCAAGAACTGATCATTTCTCGACGGGAATCTGGAACGTCATCGGTGCGCCTGCGCGTTCGACGGCCAGCGTCAGCGTCGTGCCCGGCCGATGGTTCAACACGAGCCATTGCGCGCCGAGTGGGAGCACGCCGTCGAGCGGCATGCCGTCGATTGCAACGACGTGATCGCCGACCTTCGCGCCTTGCGCGGCGGCGGGACCCTCCGGGTCGAGCTTGCCGATCGTCAGCGGCAGCGTCAGCGACTGGAACACCAGGCCCGCGTTGCCGCGCACCGTCGTGAACTTGCTGCGCACAGAGCTCGCGACGACCGTCGCCGTCCCGTTCGCGACGACCTCGACATCGGCACCGGCGATGCTGAGACCATTGTCGTTCGGCCTGCAGATGACGTGCACGAGGCCGGTCGGCGAGCGCATCGTGAAGCGACCGGTCTCGTCGCTGACGCCGCTCATCGTCGGATCCGCGGCGGGGCCGGCGAGTGAGCCCTTCGCCTCGCAGGTGAAACCCGCGAGCGGGCGCTTCGTCTCGAGCTCGCGCACGGTGCCGACAATGGTCCCGATGCCGCTCGGCCGCAGCGTGACGTGTTCGGTCTCGCCGGCCCGCACCTCGACCTCGGCCGACGCGACCTCGCCGCCCGCCCGGGCCTGCACGCCGTAGCGTCCCGGCGGAAGACCGCGCTGCCGAAATCGCGTGCCGTCGACGAGCGCAGCGGTGGTGACGCGCACACCGGTCGACAGCGTCGCGATCTCGACGATCGGTGTGCTCGCGAACCCGGCGAGGTCGCCCTCGATGCTGCCCGGCGCCTCGAGCTCGATCACGACATCGTCGGCCCCGCCCTCGATACCCCACACGATGCGATCGCTTCCGTCGGCGGTGTGCGCGTGGAGGCTGTACTTGCCCGGCGCGAGGTTTTCGAGCTCGAAGCGACCCTCGGTGTCGGTCATGACGCCACCGGTCCGCGCGAGCGAGGCGAGGCGCGTCGTGATCTCGACGTATGCATCGGAGACTGGTGCGCCGCTTTTCATCACGACGCCGCGGATGTGAACGCGGTCGTTCGCGATCGCGAGCCGGATGCCTGTCACCGCACCGTCGCTCGGCACCTGGATCGACGGGAACTTCTCGCCGTTTGCCGGGGCGAACGGTCGGCCGACGCCGGGGCCGGCGAGGACTTCGACGGCGTACTCGCCGCCGGCCATCGTGATGCAGTCGAATCGCCCGGCATCGTCGGTCATCGATTCGCCGGTATCGCGATCGTTGCTGGTCATCAGCACGTACACGCCGGAGACCGGATTGCCGCGTTCGTCGACGACGACGCCCGACGCCTCGCCGGCGAGATCGAGCTCGACGTCGACGGTCTTGTCCTCGCCCTCGCGCACGGTCACGACCTTGTCGGCGAACGCCTTGTCGCCTGCATGACCCGCGAAGAAGTGGATCTCGCCGGCGGGCAGGCCCTCGAGCGCGTAGACGCCGTGCGAATCGGCGATCGCCGTCGCCAGGCGGGGCGCGAACACCGACGCGCCGGCGACGGGCTCGCCATGTCTCGTGATCGTGCCGCGGATCGTCGCGAGCTGTGCGACCTCGACGGTGACGTTCTCGATCGTCGCGCGGTCGACATTCAGCCGCGCCGGCGACGCGACCCGGTGTGGCCACGCTTCGAGCGCGACGCTGCCGAACGGCACGCTCGTGAGCTCGAAGCTGCCGTCGGCCTGCGAGTACACGGCATCTGCGACCCACTCGTCGTTCGACGTGGCGGCGACGCGCGCGCCGGCGACGGGCTTTCCGGCCATCACCACGTGCCCGCGCACGGTGGCGGCGCTGTCGACGATCAGGATCGTGTTGAACGCGGTCGTCCCGGCGTGCACGATGGCCTCGACCTGCGCAGCGCACGCGACGCCGTCGCCCGCGGCGCGCAGGCGATAGCGGCCCGGCGCGAGACCCGCGAGCCGGAACATGCCGCCGTCGTCGGCGAGCGCCCAGCCCGTCGCCAGGTGCTGTGCCATCTCGATCGGATCTGGAGTCGCGAGGATCCGCGCGCCGGGGACCGGCCGGCGTTCGCGTGTCACGACCTGGCCGATGATGATGCCCTCGGGGACGAGGACGAAGTCCGAGCGCAGCGCGCCGTTGATCCGCAGAATCGACTCGATCGTGCCGTAGCCGTCGGCCTCGATCCGGATGTTGGGCTGGGTCTGCGGCAAACACAGCGTGTAGCGACCCTGCTCGTCGGTGTCGGTGCCGCCGAGACCGCCGGACGTGATCCGCGCCTTTGCGATCGGATTGCTTGCCGCATCGCGAACGACGCCGTACATCCGCAGCGTGCAGCCGGTCAGGAGCAGCACGAGCTCTTCGGGGCGCGCCGCCGGATCGGCGACCGAAATCGTCCGGACGGCACTGCCTTGATTCGGCGCGTCGGCGCTGACGACGAACGTCGCTGCAGGCTGCGGGCCGAAGTCGAAGTGGCCGCTGGCATCGCTCGCCCGCTCGGCGACCGGCAGCAGCACGCCGTCGCGTGCTTGCAATGCGAGCCGCACGGTTGCCCCGTGCACCACGTTGCCGTCGAGCTCGACGCGACCGGCGATGCGACGCGACGCCAGGTGCCGCGCCGTCATCCACGCGGGCACGGCGACGGCGCGCTCGGGACCCACGCGAGGTGCGCTGCGTGCACCCGCCGGCTCTGCGCGCGCGCCGGCGTCGGAGCGCGAGTCGCCGCGCTGTCGCCACAGGAAGACGCCGACGATGACGAGGACAAGAAGGATGGCAAGCGCGAGCTTTTTCATCGCGAACGCTCCGACCGCGATCGCCGCGGTCCGTGGGGGGCCGTGCATGGCCGCGAGGGGGGTGAGCGCGGCCAGCCGGGCGCGCGATCCGCGATCGCCTCGACCGAGCCGCGTGCGGAGCTGATCGAGCGCGACCTTGAGTCGACCGCGCACGGTGGCCTCGGGCACACCGATGCGACGCGCGATCTCGGCGCATGACAGCTCCTCGAAGTAGTGAAGCAACACGGTCGAGCGATATGGCTCGGCAAGCGCGAGCACCTCGCCGGCGACGACGCGCTGCAGCTCGACGCGCTCGACGATCTGCTCGGGCGTGGCGACCGGCGTCGCGAGCGACGCGCTCTCGTGATCGCGCGCGTCCTGGCGCTTCTTCGCGCGCGCTTGCATGCGCACGACGTTCAGCGCGACACGCGTGAGCCACGGCTTGAGTGGCCGCGCGTCGTCGGGCGGATGCGCGTTCGCAGCGAGCCACGTGTCGTGTGCGAGGTCGTCCGCGTCGCCCGTCTTGAGGAGGGCGCGCGCGAGCCTGCGCAGCCACGCCATCTCGGCGCTCAGCTGGGCGAGCCTATCTTGCTCGACGTCCTCCATGGGCAATCAGCGTAGAATGCCGCCGAACGCCCGAACGTTTGGTGAAATCGCAATGCGCGTTCTTCCCTCCGCTCCCGTCACCTGCTTCGTATGTGGCTCCACCTTCACCGTCCAGAACCGGATCGAGATGAACGGCAGAGAGAGAACTGTCCACCAGCAGCCTTCCTCGTGCCCGTTCTGTGACGCTCCCCTCCTGAACATCCCGGCGCTAGACGTTGGCATCGCGAAGGGGCTGCTGCTCACTCATGCGGGGGCGCCCGAGGAGAAGAAGGCCTACGGGACGGTGGCTCGATTCCTCGAGCGGTTCACGCGCACCGAGGCGGAGGTCGATTCCCTGTTGAAGCTGGCGCGCGACCTCGACTTCGACGCCTGGGAGGCTCTCGACCAGCGACTGCTCGAGCACGACAAGAACGCGAGCCTGAAGAGGGAGCTGAAGTACATCCCGAAGCTGCGAGAAGCGGCACGCGAGGGTGACCTCTTCGACCAATTGCAGCGCGCCGCCGCACCCGTCAAGGATGCGCACCGTGTCCGATCGAATCACCACATGGCTATCTTCCGGCAGCGGAGGCCTTCGTGAGCGATGACGTGACTGGGGCCTCGAGTCCGGGTACGTGGGACGGACTCTTCTCCTCCGACTGGGGCGAGGCTGCCCACGCACGAGAGCTCATGAAGCGCTTCGGCGCGATGGCGCTGGCGAAGCCGAACACACCGGTGACGCACCTGCGAACGCTGGCGGACGTGCTGGCGTCGCTCGTCGTGCTGACGGGGGCCGAAGAAGCTCGCGCGGCAGCCGAGCCGCTGATGTCGCTGTGCGCGCCCGCGCTCGGGCAGGCCGGGCGGACCTTTGATTCGCTGGATCCGCCGCGCGTCGCGATCCAGGTGCTGTCCTTCGTGAACGCGGCGGAGGTGTGTGGTGCCGCTCGGGGGCTGGTCGAGGCTTCACCTGCGAAGGCGTGGCTCGAGGCGATCGCCGCGAAGAAGCGCGACGACCTGTTGCTCTATCGTTGCGGGCTGGTGGCGGTATGCCTGGGTGAGCCAGAGCTGGCGGCGAAGCTCGTGGGCGGTGGGAAGCTTCCAGCGACGCTCGCGCCGGGAGAGTCGTTCGGCTTCAACGTCCAGGGCTTCGTGCGCTACCTGGCGACGGCGATGAACGTCGGGGCTGACTCGGAAGCCGTGCGGCCCGCGTGGGAGTCCTTCGTGGAGGGCTTTCCGAAGAACAAGGCCGCGGAACGGGCCTCGTGGAGCGACCTGCTCTGGGCAGCGCGCGCGTACTTCGCGGGCGTGGGGGGGCGGCCGGTGGCACGGGTGGGCGAGTCACTGCATGCGCGCGTGAAGCCGGTCTGACTCCGCGCTGTTCGCGCTCCGCTCGTCGAGGACCACGCGCGTGCCGCCCGACGGGGCCAGCGTGATGCCGCGCCGGGTGACGCGCGCCGGACCGTCGGCGAGGCGCATGCGGGCGCGGGGCACGACGGTCTCGAGCACGACGCGCATCTCGAACTGCGCGAACGCCATGCCGATGCAGCGCCGCGTGCCGCCGCCGAACGGTAGCCACGTGTACGGGTCGGGCTTCACGCCGATCCAGCGCTCTGGATCGAAGCGCTCCGGCGACGGATACGCCTGCGGGTTGCGACCGGCGAGGTAGATCGACGGCGCGATGCGATTGCCGGGCGGAATCGTCCACGGCCCGAGCTGGAACGTCTTCGCGACGTGGCGGCCGATCAGCGGCACGATCGGTCGCACGCGCAGGGTCTCGCGGATCACCGCGTCGAGGTACGCGTCGCGGCCGGCGGCGAGCTCGCTGCGCAGCTTCTCGAACGTGCTCGGGTTCGCGAGCAGCTGATCGAATGTCCACGCGAGCGAGGTCGCGGTCGTCTCGTGGCCGGCGAGGAGCAGCGTGACGAGCTCGTCGCGGATCTCGACGTCGGTCATCGGCTCGCCGGCCTCGTCGCGTGCCTCGATCATCATCGCGAGCACGTCGCTGCCGCCGTGC
>JABFXX010000579.1 GCA_013368795.1 Kofleriaceae bacterium | reverse complement strand
GGCTTCGAGGCGCGGCGCGAGCTGCTCGCCGACGAGACCGCGCGCGGCGAGACCGAGGTCGAGACGCTCCGCACGGAGCTGCACCGCCGCAAGTCGCGGTTGCAGTCGCTCGTCGAGATCCAGGAGCGCTACGAGGGCTTCCAGCGCGGTACCCGCGCGGTGATGCAGGGCGCGGTCGATATCGGTGCCGATGCGATCCGCGGCGTCGTCGCCGACGTCGTGCGCGCGCCCGAGCTGCTCGAGGTCGCGGTCGAGGCGGCGCTCGGCGACCGGCTCGGCGGCGTCCTCGTGAAGGAGCCCGAGGTCGGCATCGCCGCGATCGGCTATCTCAAGCAGGGCGGCGGCGGACGCAGCGCGTTCGTGCCGCTCGAGACGAAGGCCGCGCGCCCGGTGATGTCCGACGCCGCGCCCACCGCCGTCGAGGGCGAGACGTCGGGCCGGTTCGAAGGCGAGGGCGGCTCGTCGTCGTGGATGTCGCCGTCGTGGAACGGCGGCTCGATCGAGGTCGAGGACCGCACCCAGCTCGTGTCGGCGTCGATCGCGATCGCGGACGACGCGGCAGTCGCGGGCGAGGGCGTGCTCGGCCGCATGGCCGACCTCGTCGACTTCGCCGACGGCTACGAGTCGGTCGGCAAGCGCCTGCTCGGTCGCACGGTCGTCGTCGATCAGCTCGATCGCGCGCTGAAGCTCCACGAGCGCGGCGTCAAGGAGCGGCTCGTGACGCTCGACGGCGACATCATCGACGAGGACGGCGTTGTCGCCGGCGGCTCGCGCGATGCGCAGGGCGCGGGCGTGCTCGCGCAGAAGCGCGAGATCCGCGACCTCGAAGAGATCGTCGACAAGCTCGAGCACGACCTCAGCGAGTCGATGGCGCGTCTCGTGACCGCCAAGACCGAGCTCAAGATGGTCGGCAAGGCACTCGAAGGCCTGCGTACGCAGGTCCACGAGGGCGATATCGCGATCATGGGCCACGAGAAGGACGAAACCCGTGTTCGCATCGAGCTCGAGCGTGGCCGCGACCGGCTCGGCCAGCTCGGCAACGAGCAGCTCGAGCTCGAGCACCGCATCCGCGCGATCGAGATCGACGAGGTCGCGGCGCAGGAGCGCAAGACGGCCGCCGTCGAGCGAATCGCCGAGCTCGAGCGCGTCCAGCTCGACCTCATCGCCGAGATCGCGGGCCATCGCGAACAGCTCGAGAGCCTGACCGCCGCGCTGACCGAGGCGCGCGTTCGCGCGGCGCAGTTCGCTGCCCAGCGTGCGACTGCCGAGGCGACGACACTTCGCCTGCAGAAGACGGACAACGAGCTCGCGTCGCGCGCCGAGCGGCTCGGCCACGAGATCGAGGACGCGGTCCGCCGCTCCGCCGACCTCCGCGCCGGCTGCGATGCGCTCGCGGCCGAGCTCGCCGACGTCCGCACCGAGCGCGAGAGAGAGGTCACCGACCTCGAACAGGGTCGTCTCGCGTACGAGCGCCGCCTCTCCGAGCTCACCACGGTCGAGCTGTCCGCGCGCGAGCTGCGCACGGCCGCCGACCGGCTCGCGAGCGAGGTCGGCCAGCTCGAGCTGCGCGCCGGTCAGATCGCGATGCACAAGGGCAACGTCGTCGACGCGATCGACGAGCGGTACCAGGTCGACATCACGACGGTGCTGTACGACTTCCACCAGCGTCCGGCGATCGGCGAGAAAGAGGAGGCGCGCCTCGGCGAGCTGAAGGATCTCATCGAGCGCATGGGCACGGACATCAACCTCACGGCGATCGAGGAGTTCTCCGAGGTCAGCACGCGGTTCGAGTTCCTGTCGGCTCAGAAGATCGATCTCGAGCGCGCGGTCGACCAGCTCCAGCGCGCGATCGACAAGATCAACAAGACGAGCCGCAAGCTGTTCAAGGACACGTTCGAGGCCGTCAACGCGACGTTCAAGCGGGTGTTCCCGCGGCTGTTCCGCGGCGGTCAGGCGTTCCTGTCGCTGTCGGGCGGCGAGGGCGGCGACGTGCTCGAGGCCGGCGTCGAGATCATGGCGCAGCCGCCGGGCAAGAAGAACTCGACGGTCGATCAGCTGTCGGGCGGCGAGAAGGCGCTCACCGCCGTCGCGCTCGTGTTCTCGATCTTCCTCATCAAGCCGTCGCCGTTCTGCATCCTCGACGAGGTCGACGCGCCGCTCGATGAGGCGAACGTCGATCGCTACAACGAGATCGTCCGCGAGATGACCGACCGCTCGCAGTTCATCGTCATCACGCACAACAAGCGGACGATGGAAGCGGCCGACAATCTCTACGGCGTGACGATGCAGGAGCCGGGCGTGTCGAAGCTCGTCTCGGTGAATCTCGCGAAGATCGGTCAGAAGGCCACCGGCGGGGCGCACGGGAGCGTCGCCACGGCCTAAGGGCGCCGAGCACACGATCTGCATTTCTCCGCCTGCGAAGGAGGAGCAGACGCAGATGCCTCATGCCCAACCCCACAGACCGTTCGAGCGGAGTGCCCGCCAGCGGCACGACGAGGTCGAGACATTTCTGAACCGGTTCGCGGCCGCGCTCACCGTCGGTGACGGCGTCGGCGTCGCGAAGCTGTGGGCGGTGCCGGCGTTCGCCGTCGGCGCCGATATGGCGATGCCGCTCACGGATCTGAAGCAGATCGAATCGTTCTTCGGCGGTGCGCGCGAGGAGTACAACGCGCGCGGGATCACGGGCACTCGGCCCGAGGTGATCGACGAGGATTGGGTCGATGACCGAATGGTCCTCGTCACCGTGCGCTGGCCCTATCTCGACGAGAAGGGCCGGGAGATCGGCGCCGAGGCGTCGACGTACACGCTGTGCCGCGACGACCGTGGTGACCTGAAGCTGCGCGTCGCGACGATGCGCGGCGTCGAGGGCACCGGCAGCACGAAACCATCGTGACCCGGGAGGGCCGACCCTCGGTATAGTCGAGGGCCATGGCCGAGCCAGCGAAGCCGGATGCCGAGACCCGCGACCACCTGCTCGCGACGCTCGCCGACCTGATCGCGCGAGGCGGACCCGCGCCGTTTCTGCTCGAGCCGGTCGAGCCGGGCGCGGCGGCGTTCCCCGAGCCGTGGCAACCGTCGCGCGCGGGCGTGAAGCTGCTCCTGCGCCGCCTGCTCTGGCACGCCGATATCGAGCGCGAGGTCGAGATCGACGATCGCCGATTCGGGGGCGCGCCGCCGACCGAGCGCAAGCCGGCGACACGCGTCGAGCTGGTCGAGGTGCACGCGACGAAGGCGCTGTTCGCGCTCGGCTTCATCGGCGACGACGACATCGTCGGCACGCTCGCGCACGAGGTCGGTGCGATCCATGCGGTGCTCCATCGCCCCGACGAGAGCGATCCGTACCGGACCGCGGAGCCGCCGGTGCTTGTCGTCGAACACGACTCCGATCCCGAGCGCGGCAGCATCGCGACCGTCTATCTCGGCCTCGGCGTGCTCGCCGCGAACGCCGCGTACCAGCAGTACAGCCGCGGCGGCAAGTTCAACGGCGCGTACGTCCCGCTCGAGTACGACGTGCTCAATGCGGGCGCGGTCCCGATGTCGGAGCTCGCGTTCCTGCTCGCGGTGCAGGCAGTCGTGCGCGACGAGGATGCGCCGCCCGCAGGGCTCGGCGGACCGCAGCGCGACGAGGTCGCAGGCTGGATGAAGGCGCTCGCCGACGCGGGCGGGCAGGCCGCGCTGTGCGAGCGACTCGGCATCTCGATCGCAGACGCCGATGCCGCGGTCTCGCGACCCGAGGTCGTCCCGTTCGAGGATGTCGAGCTCGAGGAGGACGCGCCGGTCCAGCGGAACGCGTTTCGCTGGCAGACGAACCGCGGCGGCGTCGGGCTCGTCGCGGGGACCGTGCTCGGCATCGGTCTCGCGTTCGGCGTGTCGCGCGGCCTCATGCCGCTGACTGCATTCGGTGGCGCGACGACCGGCCATCTGATCGGCCGCCGCGTGCGGACGCCGCGCTGCTCGGCCTGCGCGACGATCGTGCGACCCGACGCGACGACCTGCTGGCGCTGCGGCGCCGCGCTCCGCGGCGACATCCACAGCCTCAACGAGCGGCTCGTCGCCGAGGAGCGACTCGAGCAGCAGCAGTCGCCCAAGCAGCACGACGACCAGGCCTAGCGTCGCTCCGGAAATCCGATCGGCGTGTAAACCGGCGCGTCCGGTCGCGTGTCCTTATCTGCAGAAACGCGACGGATTCGCCCGCCGGCACGCCGCCTCAGCGGTGTGTGCGACACGGTGAACGCACGCGGCACATTTCGCGATTTCTCGACGAGAGATTCGATCTCGCCCACCGGCTGTTAGCCGCATTTTCGTGACTCGCATCGCACGAATCGGTATTTTTATGGTGGGCGTTCCTTCGACCACAGGAGGCACAGGGATATGAGCAACCTCAGCGACATCAAGCAGCGCCATGGCCGCGATAGCTGGAAGGACGCGGGCTTCATCGCTCTCGCCGTGCTCCTCACGGCACTCGCGATTGGCTCGGTGACGTCGAAGGCTGTCGGGTCGACGTCGGCAAAGCAGTGGAAGGTCACGGTCGTCGAGAGCAATCTCGAGATCGGCCAGTAAGCACTTCAGGAAGCGCTTCGCCAGGTGCTTCGATAGTCCGTGATGTAACCGGTGACCGCGTCAGGCGGCCACACGGCGGCCGTGCAGCAGCGCATCGAGCGATGCTGCCGGCGATGCTTCGAGCACGGTGACGCCATGCCGGACAAGCAGGCGCCGGCCGGGCTCGAGCATCGCCCGCTGATCGCGAACCATGAGCTCGCGAACGCGGCGGCCGTGCGCGGTCGTCGCCTGCGGCAGGAACGCTGCCGGTGACGGAACGAGCGCGATCGCGCTGCCCGCCGACTTGCGCAGCCGCGCGAGCGCCTTCTTCGTGCGCGTCTCGTCCTCCGCAAGGCCTGCGAGGTCGCTGATGATCACGACGACATCGGGGCGGCCGTTGGCGACCGCACGATCGACCGCAGCCGCGAACCCGGCAGCGCGACGGCCGTGCTCCCACGTCCCGCGATACGGCAGCTCGATGCCGCGCAGGCGACAGAACTGGCGCAGCGGCCGGAGCTGAGGATCATCCTCGACGACCGCGGGGAGCTTGGCCTTCGCCTTGTCCTTGCCGTTATCGCGGCCGACGATCACGTCGATGAGCTTCTTGCAGAGCCGGCCGGTCGCCGCGACGTCGTAGAGCTGGCCGTCGGGGCCCGCCTGGATCTGGCTCCAGCGCGGATCGTCGAGCGGCGGCGCGATCTTGATCCGGACGTCGATCGCCTCCTGGTGCGCCAGGTAGCGCGCGACGAGCGCGACCAGCTCGCCGGCGGTGACGTCGGTCATGTCGGCATCGACGACGCTGCGCACGTCGAGCAGACGATCGACCATCTGCAGGTAGTGGTGATGCCCCGTATCGACCGCGAGCTCGACGATCGGCCGCGTGTCGTAGCCGACGAGGCCGACGCGATCGCTGTTGCCGATCGAGGCCTTCGCGAGCGCGGCCGCCGCATCGCACGCCCAGTCGATCGGCGCGCGACCGAGCGGACCCTGGCGCATGCCGGCGCCGACATCGACCATGATCGCGTGCGTCGTCACGATCTCGTTCTCGAGGTCGCGCACCATCAGCTGCTGGCGCTTCGCCGTCGCCTTCCACGCGATGAACTTGAACGGATCGCCGTGCGAGTGCTCGCGAATCTCGCGCAGCTCGCCCGACAGGCCGCGCCGCCGCACGTGGTGGAGGCCGACCTGCTCGTGCAGCGCGCCGCCGAGTGCGCGCACGGGCTGGCCGCGCAGCGCCATCGTCCGCGGGAACACCTTCACCGCGATCGGGTTTGGAAAGAACGCCTCGATGTCGAACAGGCCGAGTGCATCGCCGAACGTCAGCGCCGCGCCGTGCAGCACGTGGTAGCCGGCGGCGAGCGGCCTCACCGTCGTCGTGACCTCGACCTGCTGGCCGCGGTTGACCGTCGCGCTCGGCTCCTCGTCGAGGCCGAGGCCCGACGCGCCGAGCACGTTCGTCGACAGGATGCGCAGCCGGCGGCTGCCGTGGTTGCGGAACGCGAGGTGGAGCTGGAACGGGCGATCGACGGCGAGCGCACCGCCGGGCTGATCGCCGGGCGGTACCCACCACGACAGCTCGATCTTCTTGCGACGGAGCAGGATCGCGGTCGGATAGAACATCAGGTAGAGCGCGAGCAGGATCGTGAGGATCGTGCCTGCGAGCGCGACGAGCGGCGGCGTCCCGTGCAGCGCGCCGACGAGCAGAAACAGCAGTGCCGTGCCGAGCACCAGCTTTCCGCGCGTAGCGAGCCGCGGGATCAAAGCGATACCCCGCGGCCGTGATTGCACGCTGAGCAGCGCTGTTCGCTCGCCACGACAAAGGGACGAACCTTTTCGGCGGTTGGTTGCGCGACTCGGTCGTCAACGATGTCGGCCACGACCACGTTTGCGGTCACGTTCACGTGCACGGCCACGATCACGGGTCCGATCACGTCAACGCTCACGGTTCACTGCCTCTTCGGCATCTTGTAGCCGACCTTCTCGAGCGCCTCGGCGACGACGACCTGACCCTGCGCACCTTCGAGCTCCGCCTCGGGCGTCATGAGGATGCGATGACCGAGCACGAGCGGCGCGAGGTGACGGATGTCATCGGGCAGCACGTAGTCGCGGCCGCGCAGCAGCGCGAGCCCCTTCGCCGCGTGCGTGAGCGCGAGGCCCGCGCGCGGTGACGCGCCGAGATAGACGCGCGCGTGGTTGCGCGTGAACCCGACGAGGCCGAGCACGTAGTCGAGCAGCTCCTCGGCGACGTAGACCTCCTGCGCGAGCGCCTGCATCTCGAGGACCTCGTTCGGGCCGACGATCGCGCGCACCGCGGGCGGCGTGCGGTCGTAGGTGCCGAGCATGCGCTTCTCGTCGGCGAGCGCCGGGTAGCCCATCTTCAGCTTGATGAGGAAGCGATCGACCTGCGCCTCGGGCAGCGGGTAGGTGCCCTCCTGCTCGATCGGGTTCTGCGTCGCGAGCACGATGAACGGCTCGGAGAGCGCGCGGGTCTCGCCCTCGATCGTCACCTGCTGCTCCTGCATCGCCTCGAGCAGCGCGGACTGCGTCTTCGCCGGCGCGCGGTTGATCTCGTCGCCGAGCAGGACGTTCGTGAACACGGGCCCCTCGCGCAGCACGAACTGGTTCGTGCGCATGTCGAGGATGTACGTGCCGGTGATGTCGCTCGGCAGAAGATCCGGCGTGAACTGGATGCGGCGGTAGTTGCAGCCGAGCGTCGACGAGAACGCCTTGACGAGCGTCGTCTTGGCGACGCCCGGGTAGCCCTCGATCAGGACGTGGCCGCGCGCGAGCAGCGCGGTGAGCAGGGCCTCGGTGATCGTGGGCGCACCGATGAACGCGCGGCCGACTTCCTCGGTGATCGCGCGAGCGAGCTGATTGACCCGGCTGAGCTTGTCGTGAGTGAGGGCGGCTTGCATCGTTCAGGCGGCTTCTTGCTGCGGGCTATCCGCTTCGGAGAGGGGTGAACCCAATGTACGACAGAGGTCGGCGACGTCCCGGTAAAGCGCGTCGAAATCGCGGCGGGCGAGGTGGCCGGAGCTCCACGGCGCGGCGGCCTGACCGCGGCTGGGCAGAGCGCGCAGCCGGCGATAGACGCGCGACAGCGCGCGACTCGCCTCGCTGCCTTTGAGATCGGTCAGCCTCGATGCGAGCTGGTTCTCGGACAGCGAGTACAGCGGCTCGGGGCCGGCGTCGACGAGCGTGTCGGCGAGGAGCTGCTGGACCTGATCGCGAAGGATGCACGCGAGCACGAGGTGCGAGCCGCGGCTGCGCGGAGTGGCGGCGTCGGCGTTCGTGACGAGCGCGGACGGTTCGTCGCGCCGAAGCGGCCGGCCAAAGCGCAGCCAGGCGCCGTCGATGCGAGGGCCGCGGCGAACGGGCAGGGCGAGCACGGCGAGCAGGAGCAGCAGCGCCGCGAGCGTGGCGGCGAGCGCCTTCATCGCGCCGGGCGTCAGCAGCCATTCGCGGCGCAGGAACAGCCAGTAGTTGAGCTCGTCGATCGCGTGGCCGACCTTGCCGCCGCGAGGATCGGCGATGAACGGCGGTGGATCGCCGTACATCGACACGTCGCCGATCACGAGCGTGACCTTCTTCGCGCGCGTACCGGTCTCGCGGCGATCGAGCCACTCGAGGATGTTCACCGCGAGCTGGACGTTGCCCGGGTACTGGAGCATCCGGTTGATGAAGATGCTCGGGTCGCTGACCGCGACGAAGCGGCCGGTGCCGCGCTCGCCCGCGACGACGACGGCGCTGTCCTCGAACCCGATCGCGACGGTCGCGCCGCTGACCTGGCCGAGCGCGGCCGGGTGGTTCGTCACGACCTCGTCGAGATCCTTCGCGAGCGGATGATCGGACTTGGGCGTCGCGATCGGCGCCCACATGCGGCCGTCCTGGTAGCGCATCGCGCGCGGCGTGACGATCTCGGTGCGCAGGATGCCGAGCGCGGCGAGCGCGTCCTGGCTGCGGCCGAAGTCGTCGGCGACGAGCACGTTGCCGCCCGCCTGGACGAACGCGCCGAGCTTGCTCGGCTCGAGCTGCTGGAGCGGATAGATGAACACGAGGATGTCGTCGCGGGTCAGCTCGCCCCACTCGAGCTGGACCTTCACGTCGACGGTGTAGCCCTGGCCCTCGACGAGACCGACAAGCGTCGCGAGCCCGTTCCAGTCCTGGCTGCGAGGGTTGTAGTCGGACATCTCCGCCTGCGCCGATGCGACGGACGCGGGCGCGGCGAGCGCGAAGGCGGCGGCGAGGACGAGCGCTCTCACGCCATCTCCTTGCGCAGATCGTTCGCGGCGCGCCGGAGGTGATGGAGCGCGAGCGGCAGGTCCGACGGCTTGTCGAACGCGAGGAGCGCGTAGTAACCGGCGTCGACGGCGTGGACGACCACCTCGAGCTTCTTGTGGAGCGCGATGAAGTACTCGGGACCGCCGTAGTGGAGCGTGCCGAACGCCGCGGTCAGGTGCGCGAGCACGATGCCGTAGTGCGCGGTCAGCACCGCCCAGTCGTGCCGATCGATCTTTGCGAAGCTGTCGACCATCTCGCCGTCGGCGTCGGCGAACGCGCCGCCGATCGCATTGGGCGTCGTCTCGACGGCGCGCTGGAGGATCGCGGCGAACGGCGTCACGCTAGATCGACTCCAGCGCGGGAAGGTTCTTGTCGACGATCGTGATCTTCACGCCGAGCCGCGACGCGATCGTGTTGACCCAGTACGTGAAGTAGCTGCGCTTCACGTCGGGCAGCATCTTCTCGGCGAGCTGCTCGGGCGTCGGATGCGTTGCCGGCACGACATCGCTCCACAGGATGACGTCCCAGCCCCACGCCGTGCGCACCGGACCGGCGGTGCGTCCGATCTCCGGCAGCGCGAACAGGGCCTGGCTGTACGACGGATCGAGACCGCGCGCGAGGTAGGGCCCGACGGCGGCGAAGTTCACCTTCGCGCGGATGCCGACGACCTTCTCGGCGATGTCATTCAGGTGCTGCGGCATGAGCCCGCGCTCGTCCGCCGTCGCCGCGGCGACCTCGGCCATGAGCGCATGCGCGGCTTCGTCCTGCGCGGGCGTCGCGCCCTTGGGGACGTCGATGCGCACGTACGCCGAGGCGCGGTACTCGTCGTGATCGGCGCGCGCGAGGTTCTTCGCGACGAGCTGGTCGTAGATCGCGCCGAAGTCGCTCGGCTTGGTGTACTTCGCCTCGTAGTCGTACGCGACGAGCTGGCTGACGAGCGCGGTGTGCGTCGCCTGGACGACCTCGCGATCGGTCGCGAGCCCGCGCGCCTCGGCGGCCTGCGCCATCAGCTCGAAGTCGACGCACTCGCGCAGCGCGTCCTCGCGGCTCTTGCCGCCGGTGGCCTGCGCGGTGACGCACGAGCCCCACACCGGGCGGCCGTTGACGGTCGCGACCTGGACGTCGCCTGCGGCGGCACTCGTCGCGACGAGCGATGCCGGCGGACCCGACGAGGCCGCCGGTGGCGGTGACGAGGAGCCGGCGCATGCGGCGAGCGCGAGGAGAGGAGCGAGCGTTTTCATGATCAGTCGCGCTGCACCAGGGCGAGGCGCGCCATCTCCTTGCCGACGGAGATCACGGCTACTCCGATCACCATGACGAGCAGCGCGGCGACGTAGTCGCGCTGGACGAGGTAGTTCAGCGTCTCCTTGAAGAAGAACAGGCTGCCGCCGATGAGCGCGACGGCGAGGACCTCGAAGAAGTAGCGACGCATGATCTCCTCTATAGGTGACGGAGCAGGATGAGGACGAGCATCGCGCCGAGCGCGAGCGCGACCGCGAGATAGAACCGGCCGCGCGGCTTGCCGGCCTTGGCATCGGCGCGCGCCTGGGCGAGTGCCCCGACGAGGTCGCGATCGCCGGTGCGGTGCGGCCGCAGCGCGCCGAGGAACGCGTAGTGGTAGATGCCGAGCCAGAGCACGATCGCGCCGGCGGTCAGTGCGGTCGTCATCAGCGCGACCCGGCCCGGGTACATCTTGCCGAGGAACTCGGCGATCGAGTCGTCGAAGTTGACCCACGCGATGAGCACCGTCGGGATCACGATCGACATCGCGGTCAGCATCCAGTACACGCGCTCGCGACGCTGCCAGCGCGCGCTCGGGCCCTGCTGGGCGCTCGACAGCGGCCGCACCGACTTCGGCGCCGGCGGCTCGTGGAACGTCGTGAAGAACGACACGCCGAACAGGTATGCGATCACGCCGAGCGCGACGAACGCGAATCGCACCGGACCGTAGACGTAGCTCGACGCGAGCTGCGGCTGGATCGCGATCGGCACGAGCAGCGCCGACGGGAACAGGCCGAGCAGCACGATCTCGGAGCGGCGCCACAGGCCGGCGATCAGCACCGCGAACGGCAGCAGCGCCGCCGCGATCATCGTCTTGCCTCGCAGCGCGCCGACGAATGCGGCCGGCAAGATGATGATCGTGATCCACACGTTCACGCCGAGCGTGAAAGCGACGACGTCTGCAAACGTCCGCCACCTCCGTGCAGTCGTTGGCTCCGCCACCGGTCTCGAATGTACCTCGCGTGACCGGCCCATGCCCGTCGGACACTCCAAGACCTGCTTGGGTTTCCGTGATATGAGGCCCGTGCATGCGCCGCATCGTTGTCACGATCGATGGCCCCGCCGGGGCCGGTAAGTCGACCGTCGCCAAGAACCTGGCCCGCCGGCTTGGCTACCGGCTGCTCGACACCGGTGCGATCTATCGTGCAGTCGCGTTGACCGCGCAGCGCAAGGGCGTTTCGTGGAGCGATGCCGAGGCGGTCGCGCAGATCGCGCGCGATCTCGACATTCGCTACAACTTCGTCGGCGACAAGAACCACGTTTATCTCGGCGACGAGGACGTGAGCGCGGCGATTCGCACGCCGGATGTGAGTCAGGGAGCCTCGCAGGTGTCGGCACATCCCCCCGTGCGCGCCGCGCTCCTCGAGATCCAGCGGCGCGTCGCCCAGGGCGGCGGGCTGGTCGTCGAGGGCCGCGACACGGGCACGGTCGTGTTCCCGCAGGCGGAGGCGAAGTTCTTCCTCACCGCGACAGAGGAGGAGCGTGCGCGCCGACGGGTCGCCGAGCTTGGCGCCGGCGCGGATTACGACAAGACGCTCGCGGAGATCCGGGAGCGAGACCAGCGCGATGCCAGCCGTGACATCGCGCCCATGCGCCCTGCGGAGGACGCGGTACTCGTCGATAGTTCTACGCAAACCATCGAACAGGTTGTGGAATCCCTCGCCCGGACGGTCGAGGAGCGCGCCTCCCGCAGCTAGCGTCCCACGCGGACCTGCCCGAGTGACCCGTTCCCGCCGCATCGGGAGATGTCTCTGTTTGGGCGGATCTGATTGTGCAGGTTGACTTTTAGGGGCATGGACGGTACCAACCTGCCCCTGTCGAAGGGACTGCCCGGCAGTCAAATCCAGCCTTCGGCACTGTAGGAGATCTGCTTGTATATGACGCAACCGAATGACGGACAGATGGGCGAGGAAGACTTCGCCGCGATGCTCGCGGAGAGCTTCGGCCAGGACACCGTCAAGGAGGGTGAAATCCTCCGCGGCACCGTGATCGCTGTTGGAAAGGACTACGCGATCGTCGATGTCGGCTACAAGAGTGAGGGACAGGTGCCGCTCGAGGAGTTCCGCATGGCGGACGGCTCGATCGGCGTCAAGCCGGGAGACGTCGTCGACGTGCTCCTCGAGTCCCGCGAGAACGACGCCGGCATGTGCGTCCTCTCGAAGGAGAAGGCGGACCGCTTCAAGGTCTGGGACGAGATCAGCGCCGCGTGCGAACGCGACGAGCTGATCGAGGGAATCATCACCGCGCGCGTGAAGGGTGGCCTCTCGGTCACGATCCGCGGCGGCGTGAAGGCATTCCTCCCCGGCTCGCAGGTCGACCTTCGCCCGGTTCGCAATCTCGATGCGTTCCTCGGTCAGAACTTCAAGTTCAAGGTCATCAAGTTCAACAAGAAGCGCGGCAACATCGTGCTGTCGCGCCGCGTCCTCCTCGAGAAGGAGCGCGCGGCCCTGAAGGAGTCGACGCTCGAGCGCCTCAAGGAAGGCCAGATCGTCGAGGGTATCGTCAAGAACCTCACCGAGTACGGTGCGTTCATCGACCTCGGCGGTATCGACGGTCTCCTTCACATCACCGACATGAGCTGGGGCCGGGTCAACCACCCGTCCGAGCTGTTCCAGGTCGGTGACCACGTTCGCGTCAAGGTCCTCAAGTTCAACGCGGACACCGAGCGCGTCTCGCTCGGCCTCAAGCAGATCAGCGAAGATCCGTGGAGCCGTGCGGCCGAGAAGTACGTGCCGGGCACTGTCGTGCGCGGCAAGGTCGTCTCGCTCAAGGACTACGGCGCCTTCATCGAGCTCGAGGAAGGCATCGAGGGTCTCGTCCACATCTCCGAGATGTCGTGGACGCGCCGCGTGAAGCATCCGTCGAAGATGGTCGCCGTGGGCGACATGGTCGAGGCGGTCGTGCTCGACGTCGACGTCAAGCAGAACCGCATCTCGCTCGGCATGAAGCAGCTCGAGCCGAACCCGTACGAGCAGCTCACCGAGAAGTACCCGCCGGGTACGGTCGTGAAGGGCCACGTTCGCAACATCGCCGACTTCGGTATCTTCGTGGAGATCGAGGAAGGCATCGACGGCCTCGTTCACATCAGCGACATGAGCTGGACCCAGCGCGTGAAGCACCCGTCGGAGCTGTTCCAGAAGGGTGACGAGGTCGAGGCCGTGCTGCTCAACATCGATACCGGCGACGGCGACAAGCCGAAGATCTCGCTCGGCATCAAGCAGCTCGTTCAGGATCCGTGGGACCGCATCCCGATGGACTACCCCGCCGGCAAGGTTGTCGACGGCAAGGTCCTCAAGGTCCTCGACTTCGGCGCCTTCGTCGAGCTCGAGAAGGGTGTCGAGGGTCTCGTTCACGTCAGCGAGATCAGCGAAGAGCACGTCGAGGATCCGCGCGCAGTGCTCACGCCCGGTCAGGCAGTGAAGGTCCAGGTGCTCCACGCCGATGGTGCGGAGCGCAAGATCGGCCTGTCGATCAAGGGTGCGAACCGCAGCCGCGAGCTCGCCGAGGCGCAGGGCTTCAACTCGCCGAACGCCGGCGGCGCGACGCTCGGCGACAAGTTCCGCGGCAAGCTCGACAAGCTGAAGAGCGGCGCCAAGGACGCGCAGTAGTCATCACCTAGTCGGTGAGACAAGCCACCCGCGAAGGGTGGCTTTTGTATTTTCGGCGCTAGCGCGGACAGGCCCAGACAGGCGTAGCGGCGAGGTAGTCCACGCACGTGCAGCGATGGCCGTTGCCGACCTCGACGTCACAACCGACGGGAAACGCGAGGTCATCGTGTTCGTGCTCCTCGTCGTCGTACGCCGCGCACGCGTCGGGTCCTGGCGGGACCGGCTCGCACTTGTACTCGGGCTCGTCAGAGCATGCGACGAGCATGCACGCCACGACCGCTATCAACCGCATCGCGCGATGATAGCGCGGCCGCTGATCACTTCAGCGTGCAGTCGGTCAGCATCATCATGTTGCCGTCCGATCCGCCGATCGAGCACTGCGCGGTGACCTTGTCGCCGGCCTTCACGCCCTTGTCCTTGGCGGCCTTGCCCTCGTCGGTGAAGTCGAGCGTCACCTTGTGGTTGTCGCCGCCGTCGGTCCAGACGTGGGTCAGGCCGCTCTCCTCGGCGATCACGTTCGTGACCGTGCCGGTGACGATCACGCCCGGGCGCCACTTCTCGAGCAGCGCCATGCCGTCCTGGCCCGGCTTGTTGTAGTCGGCGAACAGGGCCGGCGCGTCCATCTCGACCGGCTTGGCGGCGGCGGGCGTGTCGGCGGCCTTCGGCGTGTCGCCGGCCTTCGCAGCGGAGGTGCCCTTGTCGGCGGCGGCGCCTTCCTCCTTCTTCTTGCAGCCGGTGAACGCGAGGAGGGAGAGGGCGAGAGCGAGCGTGGAAATGCGAAGCATCATGTGTCCTTTCGTTCGCCGCGTACTTATCAAGCGGCGTGCCCGCGCAAGCCCGCGATCGCTCGCTGCTCGCGTGAGGCTCTCGGGTCTGCGTGGACCCAGGCACGGCGATTTATTGTGCCCAGGTGGGTCCGGTCATGCGTTCAACAACCGTGATGAGGCTGTGGTTTGCCTTGCCGCTCGTCGCGTTCGGGTGCGTGGTCCTGCCGCGCTCGCTCGCGATCCCCGACAACAGCGAGACGACGGTCGCGCTCCTCACCGGAACGCTCGGCCACCCGATGGACGGGATCGCCCGCCACCCCTGGTTCGCGGTGCGCCACAAGGGCGAGGCGACGTGGGCCATCTACGAGGTTGGCGGCGGCGGCACCGAGACCGATCCGTTCACGCAGCACTCGCCGTACCTGAAGCCGATCCTCCACAAGGTGTGGCGCGGCGAGGAGGCCGAGGCCGCGGCCGCGTGCATCGAGAAGGTCGGGCCGCAGGTGAAGAGCTACATCGAGAGCCACTACGTCTTCTACCCGGGACCGAACAGCAACACGTTCGGCGACGTCGTGCTCCGGCGCTGCAAGCTGTCGGCGAGCCTGCCGTCGACGTCGGTCGGCAAGGACTGGCGCGGGATCATCGGCGGTGGCGTGACGAGCGAGCGCACGGGCCTGCAGCTCGAGACGCCGCTCGTCGGCGTGAAGCTCGGGCTCAAGGAAGGCTTCGAGCTCCACGTGATCGGGCTGTCGTTCGGCGTCGACCTGTGGCCGCCCGCGATCATCTTGCCGCTCGGTCCTGGCCGGCTGGGGTTCGCGGACCGATGAGGGCGCTCGTCATCGTGCTCGTCCTCGGGCTCGCGCGCATCGCGCACGCCGGCTGGGAGGATCTCGAGGGCGGCGCGCAGCTCCACTACGAGCTGTCGGGCGAGCACGGCCTCGACCGCAAGGACACGACGCCCGGCATGCTCGAACCGCCGCGCGAGCTCGCGCTGTGGACCGCGCGCCTGCACGGGTTCGTCGGCGGCAAGACGTTCGCATTCCACGTCGGGCTCGATCTCGGCGCGGGAGGCAGCATCCGCGGCGGCGGGTTCGCGTACGACGTGTCGCTGTTCCCGTTCGGCGTGGCGGTCCGGTTCTTCGAGACCTCGTTCATCACGTTCGGCGCGGGCATCGGCGCGAGCGGCGCGACCGGCACGCTCGACGACGCGGCAACCATGCCGCTAGAGCTTCGTTTCGAGCTGGGGCGTGGCATCCGTGTACTCGGCCGGGCGCGCGCCACGTTCGTGGCGGCCGCGAAGGCGCGCGACGACGGCGCGAGGTTCGCCGACGAGCTCGAGGCGATGCTCGCCCTGCGCCTCGGCACCGGCTACGACGAGTACGGCTTTCCGACCGGCAACGGCTACTTCATCGGCGCGACGTATCGGGAGCTGATGGACACGCAGTTCGTCGGCGCGGTGTTCGGCTACTCGATCGACATGGGGACGCGGCGCAAGCCTCGTCCCGTCCTCGACAACATGGAGGTCCCCGGATGCCCGAGATGTCGGTGAGCGCGTGAACATCGCGTGATCGTGACGCCCGCCCGGCGACGGATGCGGTATCCCTCCGTCGTGCTGGCACGCAGTCTGGTGCTCGTGCTCGCGTCCGCCTCCGTCGCGGCCGCCGAGCGTCCTCGGCTCTACACCGATGCGTCGCTCTGGATTGGACACCGCTGGAGCGAGAAGCAGTTCGGCGCCGACTACGTCGAGGACACGGACGAGCCGGCCGCGCTGCTGCGGTACTCCGCAGGCGCCGTCTTCGTGCTTCACGAGAAGCTGGACCTGCGCGTCGGCCCAGCGCTCGATCTAGCCTGGGACGCCGAAGAAAAATCCGGCATCGCGATCGGCCTCGAGGGCGAGGTCGACCACCGGCTCGATCCCACGTGGGCGTTGGGCGCGCGCCTGTCGTTCTCGGTCGGCGGTGGCCGTGCCGCGGCCACCGAGGGGCAGAACGCGATGGCCGGGCTGCGGCTGCGAAGCGACAGCGTGATGTTCGGCATCGATGCGGTGTTCGCGCGCAGCGGTGACACGACCACGTTCCGATCGACCCGTGGCGTGATGCTCGGCGCCGGCTTGACCGGGCGACCGGGCCGCTATGTCTTTGCCGGTTCGGCCGCGATTGCGACAATCGTAGGCATCATCGGACTCACCAAGTTTGCCAACCACTGATGCGTCGCTTCGCCGTCATCTTCTCGATCGCGATGGCCGCGCCCGGCTGCACGGATCGCTGTTTCATCGAGGGCCTCAACTGCGAGAACATCGATCCACCGCAGGGGTTCAGCGCGCTCGCGCTCGGCCGCGATCACTCGTGCGGTCTCCGTCGCAACTACGAGTTCGAGTGCTGGGGGACCGATCATGCGGGCAGCACACTGCCGCGGACCGGTATCTTCAGCGCGATCGCAGCGGGCGATCGACACACGTGCGCGCTGGACGTGTACGCGATCGCGTGCTGGGGTGACCCGTCGCTGCCGCAGGTCCAGGTCCCCCCTTTTAACAAGTTCGGTGCGGTGGTCGCGGGCGCAGAGTTCACATGCGGCGCCGCGTCCGGCGGTACGGGGAGCACCGAATGCTGGGGAGACAACACGTACGGCCAGACGACCCCGCCGAACATCGCGCTCCGCATCATCGCAGCAGGGCGCGAGCATGCTTGCGGCACTGCCTCGTTCGACGGCGGCGTGCGCTGCTGGGGCCGTAACGATGCGGGGCAGGCGCCGGCGAGCATCGCGGGCGACTTCGTCGCGCTCACCGCGGGCGACCGCCACACGTGCGGGCTCGCGGCAAGCGGTGCGGTCACGTGCTGGGGCGAGATGCCCGGCGGTATCCCGCCGCCGGCGATCAAGTTTCGCAGAATCAGCGCGGGGAGCTTTCACACGTGTGGCATCACGATGGAAGACCTGCGGATCGTCTGCTGGGGCGACGACAGCGACGGTCAGGCCTCGCCGCCGGCGGGACGGTTCGAGGAAATCGCGAGCGGGCCCAGGCACTCGTGCGCGATCACCGAGCGAAGCGATGCGCTCTGCTGGGGCGCGAACGACGCCGGGCAGGGCGACGTACCCTGAACGCGATAGGTGGGGGCGGAGCGTAGTAGAGTCATTTGGTGATCCGGTGGCTGAGGCTTGTCGCAACCGCGACCATCATCCTGTCGATGATCGGCCTGGGCGTGATGGCGGGACTGTTCCTGGTCGCGAACTCGGGCTGGATCCCGGTGAAGACGCCGGACTGGCTGACCGGGCTGTTCGGCAACAAGCCGCATGACGTGTGGTTGCCCGCGCTGATCGCGGGGTGGCTCGCCGCCGCGATCCTGATCGCCGCGCTCGTCCTGTGGAGCATGTTCTACGTGTGGCGGCGGCGGCAGTACGAGTCGCTGATCAACCGGCTCGAGCGCGAGCTCGCGAAGCTGCGTAACCTGCCGTTCGTCGAGCCGGCACCGCTCGAGGATCTACCCGAGGTGCCAAGCGCGCATGCCGCGCGCGTGATGAACGCGCTCGACGACGACGAAGGGCTCGGTCCGACGTAATGGGCGCCGCGCTCGTCCTCCTGCTCGTCGGTCTCGGCTGCATGGCGGCGGGCGTCCTCATCGGTCGCTACTACGTGCCCGACGATCGCCAGCTGCGCCGCACCGCGCGTCACGCGCGTTCGTACATGAAGGCGCTGTCGTATCTGATCGCGCGCGATCACGACACCGTCGTCAACGAGCTGCGCACCGTCGTCGAGGAGAACATCGAAGACGTCGAGCCGTACTTCGCGCTCGGCGCGATGTTCAGGAGCCGCGGCGAGTACGAGCGCGCGATCCGCGTCCACCAGGCTCTCGCGCTGCGCGAGCGCGACAAGCGCAAGGTGCGGCAGCGCGCGATGTACGAGCTCGGCCTCGATTTCCGCGCGGCCGGCATGCCGAGGCGTGCGACGAAGGCAATGGAGGAGGTCCTCCTCGAGGATCCGGGACACGAGGGCGGCCTGCGCGCGCTCGCGTCGCTGTACGAGGAGCAGGCGAGGTTCAACGAGGCCGCGGGGCTGTGGCAGCGCCTCGGCCGCCGGCGCAGCGAGGACACGTCGATGCGCGAGCATCACCTGCTCGTCGCTGCAGCGCAGGCGGCGCTCGGGCGCGATGACCTCGAGTCCGCGAAGCACCTCCTCAAGTCGGCGCAGAAGCTCCACGAGACGGCGCACTTCTTCGCCGCGGCCGCCGAGCTCGCCGCGGCGCGCGAGAACCATCGCGGCGCGAAGGAGCGGCTCAAGCAGGCGCTGCTCGCCGATCCAGCGCTCGCACCGCATCTGTTGCCCGGCCTCGTCGCGGCGGAGCAGGGCCTCGAGGAGGCCGAGCGCGCGGGCAAGAAGGGCTCGCGGCGCGACGAGCTTGTCGACGACGAGCAGCCAAAGCTCGCCGAGGGAACGGGCGAGTCGACGAGCCTCGCCGTCGCCGGCTCGACGGGCATTGTCGCCGAGGTCGCGACGGCGCCGGGTACGGTACCGATCGTCACCACGAAGCCGGTCGGCACGGTCACCGATCGCGTGCTCGCGGTGCTCGCCGAGGTCGAGGCGCAGACGGGACCTCGCCTCGAGCTCGCGCTGATCCGCGCGCAGCTCGCGACCGAGAGCAACGGCCGGACGCAGGAAGAGATCGCGACGGAGCTCGCGTCGAAGTTTCCCGAGGCGCTGGCCGCCCGCGTCGCCGCGGCGCGCCTCGCCCTCGCGTCGAACGACGACAAGTCCGTACGCCAGGCGCTCGACCTCATCGCCGGCGAGCGAGGCACGCTCGCGTGGGCGCTGCGCGGCCGCTGGCAGTGCTCGCACTGCGGTCACCGGCCGGGACCGTTCTCGTGGCGCTGCGGCAACTGCCGCCGGTGGAACTCGCTGCGCATGGAGACCGGCGTCGAGCCGCCGCCGATCGCGCCGCGCGATCGCCGTGCGCAGCCGCGCAATGCGCGTCCCGAGGGTCTGCTCGGCGCGGCGCCGGACTCGTCGCTGCCCGGCGCGACGCTCGATCCGGGCCTCACCGAGGAAGAGCTCGCACGCGCAGGCACGCGGCGATCGCTCCTCGGCCGCGTCGGTGGCTGGTTCTCCGGCGTGTGGCGCCGCAACGCCTGAGCGCCCTCTACTCGCGCGAAATGTTATACCGGCCGGGCGATGACGCCCGATGATCCTCAGGGACCCTCCGAAGGTGTGCCGCGCCCTGTCGAATCAGGACCGACGCCGGGGCTGCCGGGGCTCACGGGGCCGCGCACGCGTCGCGACACGTGGTTCGGCGAGAACGCGCCGTCGCGACGGTTCCTGTCGCGGTGGGGCTTCCCGCTCTTCATCCTGCTCGTCGCGTTCCTCGGCCGGAAGGTGCTCCTTCCGTTCATCTTCGCGTTCCTGATCGCCTACATCCTGTCGCCGGTCGTGCGCTGGATGAGCGAGCGCAAGAACGGCACGCATCGCATGCCGCGAGGGCTCGCGATCATCATCTGCTACGTCGTGTTCCTCGCCGCGATCACCGGCTTCATGTTCCTGCTCGTGCCGCGCCTGTCGCGCGACTTCGCGCGCCTGGGCAAGGAAGCGCCCGGGCTCTACAAGCGGATCAACGACGAGTACGTGCCGTCGACGGCGCGCTGGCTCGAGAAGAAGTTTCCGTCGCTCGCCGCACCGAAGACCGTGCCCGACGAGCAGCTCCCCGTCGCCGACGTGCCGGAGCCGCCGGGCACCGCGTTCACGCTGACGCCGCTGCCCGACGGACGGATGGCGGTGCAGCTGACGCCGAACGGGCTCGACATCAAGCCGACCGCCGAGGGCGGCTATCACATCCACACGCTCGAGGCGCCGCCGGAGCCGCTGACGCTCGAGGACAAGCTGCGCTCGTACGTGAAGAAGGGCATCGTCGGTCTGCAGAGCAAGATCAGCGATGCTGCGCGCTTCGGTCAGGCGATCGTCGCCGGGTTCATCAAGGGCATCTTCCTGTTCTTCTTCACGCTGATGATCGGCGCGTTCATCCTGATCGATCTCGAGAAGGTGCACGGGTTCATGCGCGGGTTGTTCCCGGCGAACGTGCGCGACGACTACGACATCATCATCGCGGGCATGGATCGCGGCCTGTCGGGCGTGATCCGCGGTCAGCTGCTGATCTGCGTGATCAACGGCATCCTCACGTACATCGGCCTGCTCGTGTTCAACGTGAAGTACGGGCTGATCCTGGCGACGGTGGCGGGAGCGATGAGCCTCATCCCGATCTTCGGCTCGATCCTGTCGTCCGTACCGATCGTGATCGTCGCGCTCGTATCCGGAGACTCCGGTATCGACATCTTCCGAGGTGTCGCGATGACGTTGTGGATCATCGGCATCCACTTCATCGAGGCCAATCTGCTCAACCCGAAGATCATCGGGACGGCGGCGAAGATTCACCCCGTACTTGTGATCTTTGCACTGTTTCTCGGTGAATCGAGCTACGGGCTCGTCGGCGCGCTGCTCGCGGTACCGATCCTGTCTGCGATCCAGGTCGTGTTCATGTATTTCTACAGAAAACGGTGGAAAGACGCGCCACGGCCGCAGACCGGTCCGCTGCCGAAGCCGAGCGGCGAAGCCAGTCCTCTGGCGCCGACTCGGCGCTAGTGGTACGTCCGTATTGATGGTGCGACCGAGGCTGGGAGCGATCCTGCTGGCGCTGTGCGCGGTGTCACCGGCCTTCGCGCAAGGGACCTCGCCGACGCCACCACCACCGCCTCCGCCGGCACCGACGCCCGCGGCCGGTGCGCCCGCGTCCGGTGACGCCACGACGGCCGGCCAACAGCCGCCGGCAGATCCATACGCGCCCGACGCGGTGCTTGCGGAGCAGATCGCCGATCAGCTCGCGACGCGCGCGCAGGAGCTGCTCGACGCCAAGATCTATCTCGACGCGAAACAGCTCGCGGTCGAGGCGCTCGTGAAGAGCCCGAAGGGTCCGGCAGCAGAACGCGCGCGCTACATCATCAAGCTCGTCAACACGCACCTCGACATCAAAGAGGATCCGGCGCCGACGCCTCCGTCGGAGGTGACGCCGGTGAAGCCGAACGAGGACGTCGACACGTCGCCGATCGATTCGTCGACGCGGCCGTTCGATCCGTCGCGCGATCCGCCGCCGGTCCAGACGCCTGCGGTCGAAGGTCACGACGGCAAGCGCGCGGGCCTCGTCCATGGCGCGCTGTTCGGCGGCACGATCGGCGCGACGATCGGCGCGCTCGCGAAGGATGACAACCCGGCAGCGGTCGCGGTGCCGCTCGGCATCGGCCTCGGCGTCGGCGGTGGCCTGCTCGGTCGCGTCGTCGCGAACAAGCTCGGCTGGGACGAGGCGCAGATCCGGACGACCGGATCGATCAGCGCGTGGGCCGGTGTCGCCGGTGGCTTCTTCGCCGAGGCGGCGACGGGCGCGGGTGACAGCACGCCGAGCGCGGGCGGCATCCTGCTCGGCGCGAGCATCGGCTCGACGGCCGGCCTGGTTCTCGGCGGCGCGATCGCGAAGAACCACAAGCTGACGCGCGGCGATGTCGCGCTCGTCGACACGCTCGCGGGCATCGGCACGATCGGCGGCCTGACGATGGGCATGCTGATGCAGCCCGCGCAGAGCGAGGCGTACTCGGTCAACGCGCTACTCGGTGCAGGTGCCGGCGTCGTGATCGGTATCGTCGCCGGACCGCAGACGAACACGACGCCGCGCCGCATGCTGCGCGTCGCCGGTCTCGCGGGTGCGGGCGGTGCGATTCCGTTCCTGCTCTACGCGGCGATCCACGACAGCTCGTCGACCGCCGACGAGCGCGTCACCGGTCTGCTCTCGAGCGCGGGCCTCGTCGTCGGTGCGTATCTCGGATTTCGTCTGACGAGGAACATGGACGTCGGACTCGATGTTCACGACGGTGAGTCTCCGAAATCGTCGGAAGACGACGCGCCCGTCGCGCTCGTTTCGCGAAATTCGAATGGCTCGTGGTTGCTCGGCGGTGTCGGCGTGTCGCCGCTGTCGAATCAACTGGCCACGAATAACCGCGGTGCTACGTTGACCATCCTCGGCGCGACCTTCTAGGCGCGTCGGCTTTTCGGGTGGAAACGAATTGCGAACAACGAGGCTGTTGATCGTTGCGCTCCTGGCATGCGCGCATGCTGCGAGTGCGTCACCAAACAACCCCGCGTCGGCTCGTACGGCGCCACAACTGGCGTCGTCGCCGAGCGCGCGACTTCAGGTCGTCGTGCATCGCACCGGCGGCCGTGTCGTCGCCGGTGACTACGACGACTCGCGGCGCTGGGTCTCGCACACGGTGCAGACGACCGGCCGCAAGGACGCCGTGATGCCCGGGTTCGAGGGCAGCGACGCCGAATGGCGCGGCATGCTCTCGTGCGCGCGGAACGAGTACGCCGGCCTGCCGGTCGACTTCGTCGAGAAGCCGCCCGCCAATGGCGAGTACCTGCTCGTGTTCGTCGGCGGCTCGCCGACCAACATGGGTATGAGCCGGATGTGGGGCTGGGCGAGCGCGGGCTCGAAGGAAGTCGTTCCGCATGGCGTCGGCTTCGTGTTCTCGGCCGATCACAAGGCGAAGGATCGAACGATCGCGCTGTGCGAGACGCTCGCGCACGAGGTCGGCCACATGATCGGTCTCGATCACTCGACCGACTGCAACGACGTGATGAGCACGAACGCAGCGTGCCGGAACCGCGACTACAAGCACGGGCGCATCCGCGGCTTCCAGTCGCCGAACCTCGCGATCCTGGCGTCGTCGCTCGCGACGTGGGGCCGGTCCGCGCAGGATCCGACGACGCGCCTGGCCGACGACGCCGCCGACAAGACGCAGAAGGTCCGCGCGAACGTGCCGCAGCAGCAGAAGACGCCGCCGGCGCGTTAACGACTGTGTACTTCGCATGCGCGACGCATGCGTTCGCGTAGTGTCGAAGCTGTGGTGCCGTCCAGAAAGCCTCCGTGCGTGCGACGGCGCTGTGGGTGTCGCTGAGCTTCATCGGGTGTGTACCGCCGGCCGGCTGGTCGGGCGCGGGATGGACGACGGCCAGTGCCTCGCCACCCGCGCCGGTCGTGCCGGCAAACTGGCCGGGCGCTGAACGACCACCGGCGCCGGGCCCACACCTTCCGGTCGTCGTTCATCGCGGGGGCGGCCGCATCGTCGCGGGCGAGCCAGACGATGCGACCCGCTGGATCTCGTACACGCTGAAGACGACCGGCTACGCCGAGGCCACGATTCCCGCGTTCGAGGGGACCGATGCCGAGTGGGTCGGCATGATGTCGTGTGCCCGCGCGCAGTACGCGGGCCTGCCGGTCGATCTCCTCGAGCAGCCGCCTGCGAGCGGCGACTACGTGCTGATGGTCGTCGGTGGCTCGGCCGCGGACATGGGCACGACCGGGATGTGGGGCTGGGCGAGCACCGGCGAGCAAGCGGTCGTCGAGCGCGGCGTTGGCTTCGTGTTCTCGGCCGATCATCATCCACGCGATCGCACGATCGCGCTGTGCGAGTCGCTGTCGCACGAGATCGGTCATCTGCTGGGCCTCGCGCACAGCGAGGACTGCAGCGATCTGATGAGCGTGAGCTCGGCGTGCGGCAACCGCGACTACGAGCACGGCGCACTCCGCACCTTCACCGAGACGAGCCGCGCGATCCTCGCGCGCTCGCTCGCCGCATGGGGCGCGATGTCGCAGCTCTCGGAGCCCGAGCGGATCAGCGGCGTCGTCGGCGATGCGACCAGCGGCCTCTCGCCGCACGTGTTGCCGATCGAGACCTCGCAGGGCTACCGGCAGCTGCCGGTCGTGCTCGACGCGCCCAAGCCGCTCGCGCGTGCACTGCTGCGAGTCGTGACGCCGCAGGGCTATCGCGGCGAGTATCACTGCTTGCCCGAGCCCGATGCCTCGTGTCGTGTCGAGGGCAATCACCTCGCGGGCTCGTATCCCGTCGGCGAGGAGCGAGGGACCTGGCACATCCTCGTCGAGGCGTATTACGCCGACGGAGAGATGCGCCGGTCGTCCTGGTACTCGGCGACGAACTAGGGGCGGCGGACGCGGAACACGAAGGCATCGCCGAGGCGAACATCCTCGTAGTCGGCAAAGCCGATCCGCTGCAGCCACGCGCGCAGCTCGCTCGTGTCGAAGCGGCGGATGCCTGCGGCGCGGGCGGCGAGGCGGCCGACGAGGGAAGGGGCCTCGGCGAACGTCGAGCCGACGTAGATGCCACCGGGACGAAGCACACGGCGGATCTCGCGAAACACGAGCTCGGGATCGTCGTACGCGTGCAGCGCGCCCGCGTTGTTGACGCCGCCGAACGCACCGTCGACGAATGGCAGCGCGTGCGCGTCGGCGCGGACGAGGACCGCGTTCGAGTAGCCGCTCGTGCGCTGGGCGGCGACGTCGAGCATCGCGCGCGAGATGTCGAGGCCGACGACGAGTGCGCCGGGGGCTGCGGCGGCGAGCGCGCGGACGAACGCGCCGGGGCCGCACGACAGATCGAGCCAGGGGCCGGGCCGGTCGTCGAGCGAGAGCGAGTGCTTGTGGATGAACAGCTCACCCGAGATGCCGCCGACGGCGGCGCCGGCGCCCTTGCCGGCGAGCAGGCGCACGAACGTCGGCCGCCACAGCCGCTCGTAGACGCGCGCGACGAGGTCGCTCTCCATCAGGCGCTGCTCGGTGCTCGACGCGGTGGGCTCGCCGCCGATCGCGACGTCGATGAGATCGAGGACGCCGCTGCGCTCGGTGGGCTCGAGACCGCAGGCATGGCAGCGCGGGTGCCGCAGATGCGCGAACGGCGCAGCGGTCCGACAGCGGGGGCACACCAGGATCGGCAGGACGGCTGGATCCACGATCGTGTTCTACAGCACGGGATATCCCTGAGGTTGAATCCCGGGGCGGTTTTGGGTACGACCCGCGAATGACGACCAGGACGTGGTTCGTGGTTGGGCTGATCTGCGCGCTCGCCGGCACGGCACCCGCGCAGAGTGCGAAGGGCGCAGGGCAGGGCAAGGCGAAGAAGGGAGCCAAGGTGAACGACCTCGCCCCCGTGATCGCGGCGTTCAACGGCCCGGATCTCGAGCCCGCGGCGCGCGCGGCCGAGCAGCTCGGTGCGTCGAGCGACCCCGCGGCACATGACGCGCTACTCGACGGGCTCGCGATGGGAGTGCCGCCCGCGGTCGCGGTCGTCGCCGTCGGCGCGCTCGCGATGCATCCGGCGCCTCCGGACGTCGCGGCGCTCGTGCGCTACGCGAATCACCATACGCCGTCGCTCCGCCAGGCCGCGCTCGGCGCGCTCGCGCTGTATCCGGATCCGATCGCGAAGAAGCGGATCGTCGCCGGGCTCCACGATAAGGCCGGGTCGGTGCGCGGCGCTGCCGCGACGGCCGCCGCGAAGGGCCGGGTGCGGGAGGCACTCGATCCGCTGTTCGAGTTGCTCGCGCGCGGCGAGGAGCCGGCGGCGCGTGCGCTCGCTCAGCTCGCCGACGCCGATCTCGTGCGCCGCATCGGCGATCAGGTCGGCAAGGTGCCCGAGCCGACGCTCGCGCAGACCCTCGGCTTCATCTTGAAGCGCGCCGACGTCGCCGAGCCGCTCAAGATCGACGTCGTCCGTGCGGTCGGCAAGATCCAGGACCCGTCGGCGGTGACCGTGCTCAGCGACTACGTCGACGCGACGCCGAAGACGCCCGAAAAGGAGTCGCGCACCGAGGCCCAGAAGATGGTCCAGGCGCGCGTCGGTGGAGGTGCCAAGTGAAGCGTCTGCTCCTCGCAACCGTCGTGCTGGCTGCCGCATGCGGCGGCAAGTCGATGTTCCGGCTGACGTCGGAGAACCACGATAACGATCGCGCGCAGCTCGCGAAGGCACTCGCCGCACGGCAGCTGCCCGAGCAGGACGCGCCGAAGAACGCGGCGCGCCGGCCTCGCGTGTTCGTCGTGGAGGCCGGTGGCGCGACGAAGACGATCGTCGCGTACGACCTCGAATCGCAGAAGGTGCTGTGGAACACCGGCGCCGACGTCCAGTCGCGGATCTCGATCGGCGGTGACTTCATCGTCGAGCTCGAGGGCAAGGAGCTCGTCGCGCGCGACCAGGAGACCGGTAACGTGCGCTGGAAGAAGGGCATCGGCGGCGACCTCGTCGGTGCGACGGCCGATCGCGAGCGCGCGTACGCGGTATGGCGCGCGAGCGGCAAGCCGCGCTGGTACGTCGCGGCGTTCGCCGGCAGCGACGGCGACGAGCTGTGGTCGCACGAGGCCGACGGCGCACTCGGTGCGCCGGTCGCGCAGGGCGGCGTTCTCTACTCGCCGTTCCTCACGCAGTGGCTGTCGCTGATCGACGGCAAGACCGGCAACGAGCTCGCCCGGCTGCGCGGCCTCGACGAGCAGATCTCGGTGATCCGCGCGACGAGCCGCACGGCGTACTTCGGCTCGAAGCAGGGCGTGTTCGAGCTCGACACGCGCGCTGCGTCGGGCAAGCGCGAGAGCTCGACGTACGGCCAGGTGAAGCTGCCGGCGCAGCTCGATCGCACGACGTACGGCCCCGACCTCTACGACGCGACGCAGGGGACCTATACCGCCGCCGATCGCGCGCGCGTGCTGTGGACGTCGACGCCGAGCGACGACGGCCCGATGAAGTTCGGCAATGACATGTACGCGGTGCACTACTTCCGCTACGTGTTCGGCTTCGGCACGAACGGCGAGCTCCAGTGGGCGTACTCGCATCCGCGCACCGAGCTGGTCGCCAGCGATCACACCGGCGCCGCGATCGTCGGCGTGTCATCGACCGGCGATATCGTCGCGCTCGACCCGAAGACCGGCGCGGTGCGCGCGGAGCTCTCGCTCGGCACGAAGGCACAGGTGCTCGGCGCGACGTTCGATGCCGGCGGCTGGAACCCTAGCGGTGCAGGCGACAAGGTCGAGACCGTCGCCGCGCTGTCGGCGATCGCGCGCGATCGCGACGCGAGGTTCGAGCGCGTGAAGGAGCTCGCGGTCGCCGCGCTCGCCAAGCAGCCCGGCGGCGATGCGACGAAGGAGCTCCTCGGCGTGCTCGCCGACAAGCGCGCGTCGGTGAAGCTCAAGGATACCGTCGCCGAGCTGCTCCAGACCCGCAAGGATCCGGCGAGCCTGCCCGTGCTCACCGCGCAGCTCGCGGTGCACAGCGACTTCATCGCGAAGACGGAGTCCGACTCGCTCGCGGCGGTCGCGAAGTCGATCGCCGGGCTCGGCGGCACGAAGCTCGAGCCCGCAGATCGCGACGCGGCGCTCGCCGCGCTGCTGAGCCACCTCGAAGATCCCGCGACGCAATCACCCGATCTGGTGCTCGTCATCGGCGCGCTTGCGGCGATCGGCGGCGGTGCGGAGCGCGGTCCGCTGACGTCGCACTTGCTGCTCTATCACGCCGACGACGAGCTGGGGGCGGACGCGGCGTGGCAGCGGGCCATCGCCACGGCTCTCGCCGAGAAGGGTGGCCCCGGCGAGCGCGAGACGCTGCGCCAGGTTGCCCTCGATCCTCGTACTCACCAGGGGCTCACGGCGGCGATCAAGGACGCGCTGGCCAACGACTAGGTTGGCTAGTACGCTCGGCGACGTTGCCTCGACGGTTCAAAGTCGTTATCTGCCGCGGGCCGGAGTGTGGGGATCGCAGGTCCTCGAGCGAGCTGCACGAGGTGTTCAGGTCGCGGCTCGAAGCACACAACGCGCGCGAGCTCGCCGAGCTGTCCTGGCAGAGCTGCTTCGGGCGCTGCACGCAAGGCCCCAATGTCCTAGTGCGCGAGATCGTGGCGGAAGAGCCCCGGCTCGGGACCGGGTTTGCGACCCTGCCGGGCCCTCGCGGGGTGACAGCGCTGTATAATCGGATGGACGCAGGACGCGTCGAGCGCGTGGTCGTACAGCACGTCATCGGAGGCCAGATCGTGCGCGAGCTGATCGAGCGTCCTGGCTTGCTCCACTCGACGCCTCTAGGATCAAGGAAAGATAGTTAGACCATGAGCCGGACCTCCATCACCGTTGTCGCGCTGCTCTTCGCCGGCCTCGCCGCGTGCAAAGGCGAAACCGTCGTCAAGGACAACCCGGATACGCTTCGCGACCTCGACATCTGCAAGAAGACGCTCGACGAGAAGAACAAGCTGGTCACGGCGATCCAGGACGAGAACGCGCGGCTCATGCGGAACCAGGGCTCGGGCGCCGAGATCGTCGTCGCGATCGAAGGCAACGCGCTGACGGTGCGTCCGCCGACGCCGGGCTCGACGCCGCCGCCGATCGACAACAAGGTCGCCGCCGCTGCCTCGAAGGAATTCTTGAACCTCGTCGAGAAGTCTCGCGGTTCGATCCAGAAGTGTTACGAGCAGGCGCTGAAGAAGAACTCGGCGCTGCAGGCCAAGACGATCACGCTCAACGTCTCCGCGAGCTTCTCTAGCCAGGGCGCGTACCAGAGCTCGAACTTCTCGCCGTCGCTCGGAGACGTCTTCGACAACTGTATGAAGACGGTCGCGAGCAAGTGGGCCCTTCCGGGCAACTCGCCGGCGATGACGTTCAAAGCGCAGGTGTCGCTAACGCCGTCGTGAAGCTGAAAGAGCTCGAGAAGAGGCTCAAGCAGGAGCCGGGAAATCTCGGGCTTCGGGTACAGGTCGCCGGCCTCCTCCGCGAGACCGGCCGAAGCATCGAGGCGGTCGAGCACTATCGCGCGGTCGCCGTCGCGTATCGCGATCAGGGCCGCACGCAGCAGGCGATCGCGGTGTGCCGCAGCATCCTCGAGATCGCGCCTGACGACGCGGCCTGCCAGGGCCTGCTCGCGATGCTCCAGGGCAAGACGGCGCCCGCGCTGTCGAAGGCGGTGCCCGTCGTCGACGACACGCCTCCACCGCAGCAGCCGCAGAAGACTCCGTCGGTCCCGCCGATCGCGTCGCGCCAGGCGACGAACTCGAGCGGTCCGATCTCCGTACCGAGCGTGCCGTCGCTGCGCCCGCCGACGCCACGCCCGACCGACGCGCCGCCCGTCGAGGCGAGATCGCGGCCGGTTGTCACGCCGGTGCCGATCGCGCGGCCGACGCCCGACGAGCGCCCGCTCGCGCGCACGACCGATCCGATTCGTCGCTCGTCGATCGACGAGACGCCACTGCCGAAGCCGCTGCCGTATCACCTCGCCGATCGCACGTCGCAGCCGAGCAAGATCTCGCTGGGCGACCTCGAGCTGCCACTCGTCGAGGGCGCCGACACGCGCCCGGGCCACGAGGAGCGCCGCTCCGAGGCGACGACGACGACCGGCCTCGCGCAGGCGGCGCGCCGCATCTCGGGCCTCCTCGATTCCAAGGGCGTGCCGCACGAGCTGGACCTCTCGGCGGAGCTCGACACCCGCCAGCGCGCGCGCATCCCGCCCGAGCAGCTCGAGACGATCGACATGCTGCCGGCCACACCGCCGCTCGACGCACCGGTCGCGAGCTTCATCGATCGGCTCGAGCTCGACGATCTGACGACGCCGCCGCCCGTCGACGACGTGCAGACCGAGCAGGTGCGCCAGCTCACACCGATCCCGCGCGGCAGCGAGGACGCGCTGACGCCTCCGCCGCTCGCGCCGCCGCAGCCGATTGTCTCGCCGCGCACGCGCCCGACCTCGCCGCCGCCCGCGCCGCGCGCTCACCCGACGACGCCACCGGTGCTGCGGCCGAATCCGGCGACGCGGCCTGCGATGCCTCTCGCGGCCAAGCCTGCCGTGCCGGCGCCACCGAAGCGGCCGACGCCGTCGGTGCCGTCGCTCGCGAATCGCGTGACGCCCACCGTTCCCGTCGCTGCGCCGGTGAAGCGACCGACGCCAGCGGTGCCGCCGCTGCGCAGCTCGGCTGTGCCGCCGGCGACCCGGCCGACGCCATCCGTACCCCGGCCGACGCCGACGTCGCTGCCGCCTCCGCCATCGGGAGGCACGTCGTCGCGGCCGTCGCTCGTCGCGGTGATCCCGCCGAGGGGCTCGTCGTCGCGGTCGTCGATCACGATCGAGACGCGCGGGACGAAGTCGAATCCGCCGACCGATGTCGACGAGGAGCTGACGCAGCCGCGCGATCGGCTCGGCCTCGACGACGACGACGACTGAGCGCGAAGGAGCCCTCGCGGGTATCTAGCGCTTCGCCTTGAGGATGCGCTCGAGCGCCATGCCCGCCGCGCGCGATCCGAGCGCGAGCTGAT
>JABFXX010000606.1 GCA_013368795.1 Kofleriaceae bacterium | reverse complement strand
CAGCCTGATGTCGCTGATGATGTACGTCGGCTCCTAGCGATAGATGTCGACGTGAGGGACGCCGTCGTCCCCGATGTAGCCGCGATACATGCCCGGTGTGTTGAACGGCATCGCGACGTGGCCCTCCTGATCCATCGCGATCACGCCGCCCTCGCCCCCGACGTGCACGAGCTCGTCCATCACGACGTCGTCGGCCGCCTGCACGAGCGTGCGGCCCGCGTACTCGAGGCGAGCGCAGATGTCGCGCGCGACGGTGTAGCGGATGAAGAATTCGCCGTGCCCGGTCGCCGAGACCGCGCAGTGATCGTCGGCGTACGTGCCGGCGCCGATGATCGGTGAGTCGCCGACGCGGCCGTAGCGCTTGTTCGTGAGACCGCCCGTCGAGGTTCCCGCGGCGAGGCCGCCCGACTTGTCGAGCGCGACGACGCCGACGGTGCCGAACTTGTCGTTCTTCAGCGCGTTCTGCAGCTCCTGCCAGCGCTCCTCGGTGCGGAAGTACGACGGATCGACCTTCTCGATCCCGGCGATGCCCGCGAGCTCCTCGGCACCCGCGCCGACGAGCATCACGTGGCGCGACTTCTCCATCACGGCGCGCGCGAGCAGGATCGGGTTCTTGATCGTGCGGACGCCCGCGACCGCGCCGGCCGTGCGGGTCTTGCCGTTCATGATCGCCGCGTCGAGCTCGTTGACGCCGTCGTGCGTGAACACCGCGCCCTTGCCGGCATTGAAGTACGGCGAGTCCTCGAGGATCACGATCGCCGCGGTCACCGCATCGAGACTCGAGCCGCCATGCGCGAGAGCGTCGTGACCGGCCCGCAGCGCTTGTTCGAGCGCCGCGCGGATCGCTGCTTCGCGCTCGGGCGTCAGCTTGTCGCGCGCGATCGCGCCCGCGCCGCCGTGGAGCACGAGTCCCCAGTGCATCGCCGGCGCGTTCGTCGATGCGACGGGCGGTTTCGCGGACGACGCGCCACACGCGGCGAGCACTGCGACCACAAGGACGAGTGACCTCATGTGCTCGCTGTATCACGGCCGCGATCGTGTTAGCGCACTCGTCGCATGAGGTGCGTTTACACGCGGCGTGCATGGTCCAGGCAATGCACGACGGCGGCGCATGGGAAGGGAATCCACCGCCAACATGGCGGCATCACGTGCATGGTCTCGCGCACTGCAATCGACGGTGTGCACCCTCGTGGCCGCGCTTGTCGCCTGCAACGATGCACCACAGATCACCGACGACGTTCCTGCCGACGAGACGCCGGAGCGCTGGGTCGAGGGCATGGAGATCGACTCTGATCTCTCCGGTGACATCCGTCCGGAAGCCGAGGCGCTGATCCGCGAGCGCGAGCTCCAGGCCGTGGAGCCGGCCGTCGAGGTCTCGTACGCGTGGACGCCGCCGACGACGATCCGCATCTGGCGCCGCGGCCTCGATGGCTCGACCGCATCGTGCTCGGGTCGCGTCGACGTGATCCCGCTCGAGAAGTACGTGAAGGGCGTCCTGCCGCACGAGTGGATTCGCAGCTGGCACACCGAGTCGCTGAAGGCCGGCGCGATCGCGATCCGGACCTACGCCGCGAGCTGGATCAGAAATGGCGGCAAGTACTCGTGCGCCGACCTCGACGACACGACCGCGTCGCAGGTCTACAGGGACGAGTTCTTCGCGGTGACGAACTCTGCGGTCGACGCGACCGCGAACACGTTCGTGATGAAGAACGGTCTGCCGGTCGTCGCCGAATATTCGGCGGAGAACGGCAACCCGACCGCGACCGGCGTCTCCGAGCCGCTATGCGCCGGCAAGCCGCGCAACGGTCACGGCCGCGGCGCGTGTCAGTGGGGCAGCCAGCGCTGGGCGAGCCAGAGCGGCAAGAGCGCGACCTGGATCATCGAGCACTACTACCCGGGCGCGACCGTCGTGAAGATCGGTGGAGGCAGCACGCCGACCGCGATCGTTGTCGACAGTAACCCCGCCGGCAACAACGCGACCGTCGCGAAGGTCGAGTACACCGGCACGTGGACGTCGGCGACCGCGACGCCCGGCTACTACGGCAGCGACTATCGCTGGGCCGCGACGGAGCAGACCTCGGCGCCCGCGACGTTCTCGTTCTATCTGCCCGCGGCGGCGAGCCGCACGATCGATGCGTGGTGGGTCGCCGGCACCAACCGGTCGAGCGCCGCGACATTCATCGTCTACGACTCGGCCGGCGTCGAGCTCGGGCGCGTCGCGAAGAACCAGCAGGCGTCGGGCGCGCAGTGGAACACGCTCGGTACGTTCGCGTTCAAGGCGGGCTGGAACCGCGTCGTGCTGTCGCGCTGGCAGGCGCCCGGCTCGGTCGTTGTGGCCGACGCGATCCGCGTGCGGTGAGCAGTGGCGTCAGGAGCTGTCATCGCGCGAGGCGCCGGGGCCGCGCCCTGCCCTGCATACTCGCGCGCGATGCGGGCCTGTCGTCTCCTCGTTCCCTGCGCTCTGCTCGCCGCCTGTGGACCCTCGACGCGCGACGGTGCCACCGTCGACGCGGCCGGCGGCGGCTCGGGCAGTAGCAACGTCGACGCCGGCAAGTGCGAGGAGGTCGTCGACGTCGTGTTCGTGCTCGATACGTCGAGCTCGATGGACTTCGTCCTGACCAAGCTCGACGCGCAGATCGCACAGGTCGTCACCGCGGCCAACATGGTCGCCGCCGACGCGCACTTCGGCCTCATCCCGTTCCAGGACAACAGCGTCCTCGACAGCACGGGTTCGATGGGCGTCGTCCACACGACCGCGGCGAGCCTGCAGACCGCGTTCAAGTACTACCGGGACACGTTCACGGCGAACAACCGCAACCCCGGTGACGGCCCGAGCGGTCCGACGACGCAGAACCCGATCTGCGAGGAGAACTCGCTCGACGCGCTCTACGCCGCGGCCGCGACGTTTCCGTGGCGCGACAACGCGACGCGCGTCGTGATCCTCGCGACCGACGACACGTTCCTCGAGCGCGCCGACAACTACGGCGACCGCGATGGCGACGGCCTCACGAACAAGACCGACTATCCGCGCGAGGGCAACTACCCTGCCGCGCGCACGATGACCGAGACGGTCACCGCGCTCCGCGAAGCCAAGGTCCGCGTGTTCTCGTTCTCGCGGATCACCCAGCCGAACATCCTCGAGCGTTGCGGCACTGGACGCCGCTTGCCGTGGGCCTCGATCACCGACGGCTGGACCACGCCGTACAAGAGCATGCCGCCGATCCCGATGCAGACCGATGGCGCGAACTACGATCTCGACAAGGTGAAGAACGGAACGCTGTCGCTCGCCGAGACGATCAACAACGTCGTGCTCGATAGCCACTGCAACCCGATCATCCTCTAGGCTGCGACCGCCGCGGTGCGCCGGCCTTCCGGCTTGCGGCTCTCGGTGCGCGCGTCGAGGCTGTACGCGCCGGCGCCGAGCTGGACGATCATGAGCGCCGCGCCGACGAGCGAGATGTTCTTCATGAACATCACGAACTGGATCTGATGCCCCATCGGGTCGGACACCGACCAGAACGGGTGCATCATGAACGTGACCGGGATCAGGAACGCGATCAGCGCCGCGGCGCCCCAGCGCGCGCGGTAGCCGAGGATGATGCTCAGCGCGCCGACGAGCTCGAGGATGCCGGAGGCCGGGACGAGCAGGCTGGCGAGCGGGACGCCTTGCGCAGCCGAGAACGCGATCGTCTCGTGCTTGAAGTGACCCGGGAACGAGAACAGGAAGAGCGCCGAGAACAGGAGGCGACCAACAAGAGCGGTGGATTTCATGGTGACCCGCCCCTGTGCAACGTGCCCGCCACCTAGCTCGTCGAGGAATCACGCGAGGATGCTCGCTCATTGCTGCCGGGATTCCGGCGGGCGATGCCGGAGTGGCGGCTAGTCTCTCGTCATGCCGTACTTCTTCAGCTTGTCGTAGAGCGAAGCACGGTTGAGCCGCAGCTTGCGCGCGGCCTCGGACTGGTTGCCATTCGACGACGTCATCGCGTGACGGATCAGGTTGCGCTCGAATGCCTCGACCTGCTCGCGAAACGACGGCCCGCCCACGGCAGGGCTCGCGGCCTCCGCGGCGTCGGTCGCATCGAGCGCGTCGGGCGTGGTCTGGAGCGCCTCGAGGCCGACGAGCTTCGTCGTCGAGAGCGCGATGCAGCGCGCGATCGTGTTCTCGAGCTGACGCACGTTGCCGGGCCACGGCTCCTTCTCGAGGTACTCGACGAGCGACGGTGCGAGCTGCACGACGTACGGCAGGCCGAACCGCTCGGAGTACTTGCGGGCGAACTCGCGTGCGAGCAGCGGAATGTCGGCGCGGCGATCGCGCAGCGGCGGGACGACGACCTCGACGACGTTCAGCCGGTAGTAGAGGTCCTCGCGGAACCTTCCGGCGGCGACCTCGCTCTTGAGATCGCGGTGAGTCGCCGCGACGACGCGGACGTCGACCTTCTTCACCTGGTTCGAGCCGAGCGGCTGGACCTCGCCCTCCTGGAGCGCGCGGAGGAGCTTGGCCTGCAGCGCGAGCGGCAGCTCGCCGATCTCGTCGAGGAACAGCGTGCCGCCGTCGGCCTGGACGAAGAAGCCCTCGTGCGCGGCGACCGCGCCGGTGAACGCGCCGCGCGTGTAGCCGAACAGCTGCGCCTCGGCGAGGTCCGCCGGAATCGCGGCGCAATTGAACACGACGAGCGGATGCTTCGCGCGCCCGCTGTTCGTGTGGAGCAGCGAGGCGACGAGCTCCTTGCCCGTGCCGGTCTCGCCGCGGATGAGGACGGTGACGTCCTTGCCGGCGACCCTCGTCGCAGTATCGAGCGCGCACATGAGCGGAGGGCTGCGGCCGATGATGCGGACGCCGACCGCTTGCTCGAGCGCGCGCTCGCGTTCGCCGAGGCGATGACGGCGGGTCTCCGCGGCGCGCTCGATCGCGTGGACGAGCTCGTCGTTGTCGAACGGCTTCGACAGATAGTCGTAGGCGCCTTGCTTGAGCGCGCGCACCGCGAGCCGCTCGGAGCCGTGCGCGGTGATGAGGATGACCGGCATCGTCGTGTCGACGGTGCGCAGCTTGTCGAGCAGCTGCATGCCGTCGATGTCGGGCATCGAGTAGTCGGAGACGACGACGTCGACCTGATCGAGCGAGTGGAGCGCCGTGCCAACCGAGTCGGCCGCGACGACCGTGAACCCTCGGCTCTCGAGCGCCTCCTGGATCGCGAAGCGAACGCCCGGTTCGTCGTCGATGACGAGGACGCGGGTCACGGCCGCGCTCCCTGTTGCGGTGCGATCGGCAGCGCGATCGTCGCGATCGTGCCGACACCGGGCGTGCTCGTGTAGTCGAGGTGGCCGCCGTGCTGTGCGATCGCGGTCTTCGCGATCACGACGCCGAGGCCGGTGCCGCCCTCTCGCGTCGTGAAGAACGGCGTGCCGACGCGCGCCGACACGTCCTTCGACATGCCCTTGCCGCTGTCGCGCACCGTGATGCTCGCGCCGGCCGCGCCGAGGTGATAGGTGACGTCGACGAAGCCACCGCGCGGGGTCGCCTCGATCGCGTTCGACGTGATGTTCACGAGCGCTTCCTTGAGCAGCCTCGCGTCGCCGCGCAGCGAGCCGCCAGCTCCGGACACCGAGAGGTCGACGCCTGCAGCCTCGGCCCGACCCGCGACGAGCGTCGCGATCTCGGTCATGAGCTCCTCGAGCTGCAGCTCCTGGATCTGCACGTCCTCGACGGGGCGCGCGCGATCGAGATACTCGCGGAGGATCGCGCTGATGCGCTCGGTCTCGGCGAGGACGACGTCGAGCCTGCGCTTCGTCTTGTCATCGCGCACGTGCTCGAGCTCGAGCTGCGTGAGGCTCTTGATCGCGGCGAGCGGGTTCTTGAGCTCGTGCGCGAGCTTCGTCGTCATCGACTCGAGGCCCTTGCGCCGGCTCGCCGCATCCGACAGCGCACCCTCGCGGATCTGGTGGAGCCGGCGCGCCGCGTCGCACAGCGCCTCGTGCATGCGCGTGATTCGCAGGCCGATCATCCAGCCGACGAGGAACGTGGTCCACGCGGCCAGCACGGCGATGTCGGCGCGCGAGAATTGCGCCGGCGCAAACGATGCGGGGATCAGCGTGACGAGGACGACGAGCGGGACGAGCGCGTGCAAGAGGTACGTGCGCGGCCACCGCCGAAATGTCGTCCAGCCGATCAGAAGCGGCCCGGCGAGCAGCGGCAGCATCGGGCTTGCGAGGCCACCGGTGACCGAGATCGCGATCATCGCGGCGCCCATCATGACGAGCACGGGCCGCAGGTCGGAGGTCTTCACCTCCGACTTCGCCGGAGAGGGCGCGACGAGGTACGCGAGCAGGAACGCGACCGCGCTGAATGCGACGAGCGCGATGCGCCAGCCGCCGAGGCCGCACCGGGCGACGACGATCAGCTCGCTCGCGGCCAGCACCGTCACGAAGGCGATGCGCGCGAGCCACTGTCGGCTGGTCAGCACGCTCGCACCCGTAGCAAGCGGCCCGCCAGCGGCGGAACTAAGGATCTCCATACCCTGGCCTTGCCGAGTCCGGCACCTGCCGGAATCTCGGCAGGTAGATGCCATGGATCTCGCGAAAGCCAACCGGTAGGAGGAGACCAGCGCGCGCACGCTCAGCGGCGGCCTCCGAGGTCGAAGCGGCCCGCGACGCCGGCGAAGCCGGTGAAGTTGACCTTCTTGCCATCGATCTCGCTGTACTCGGTCGTCATCGCCGAGTCCTGCGCGACGTACATGCCGAGGCCGCCGCCGATCACCGGCGCGATCGAGACTTCGGGCGAGATGCGATAGTCGACGCCGACCTGCAGGCGCGCGAGCTCGAAGCCTTGCAGCGCGGTCGCCTTGCCCTGATCCGGATCGAGCCAGAGGCCCTTCCAGCCGGCACCGAGGCTGACCCACGGATCGACCGAGCGGTCGGGACGGAAGTGCCACGCGGCCTGAACGCCGGCGGTCGCCGCGAGCACGTTCACGTCGTCGGTGAGGCTGTCACCATTCGCGTAGCGCGCGAACGAGCCGTATGCGCCGACCGTGAGGTGCGGAATGATGCGGTAGCCAAGCTCGATGTTCGCGCTGCCGCCGGGACCGGCGACATCCTCGAGATCGAGCATGCCCTCACCGAGCTTGCCGCCACCTTGCGTGTAGCCGGTGCCGACCGAGATCTCGAACGCGTGATCCGCGGGCGCGACGTGGTGATCGAAGGCCGTGCTCGACTCGCTTTCCTCGGGCTGAGCGAACGCGACGGTGGGAACGAGAACAGAGAGAGCTGGGATGAGAAGTGTTGCCTTCATGCCTGGGCGCTAGAGCAACGGCCGAGCCATTCGCGCAATGCGCCAACTCCGCGGACTCACGCGGTCGCGTCGTCGGTATTCCGGCACCTGATCGAGTCGCTAGCAGTCGGCTGATCGACAGCTTGCCAATTCGTGATCACGGCGGCATCAATTTGGTCAGTCCGAGCCGCTCGCGATCCTTGCTGTGATCGCGGGCGATGAGCATGTAGAGCGACGGCAACACGAACAACGTGAAGATCGTGCCGATCGACATTCCGCCGACGAGCACGAGACCGATCGAGTTTCGCGCCGCGGCGCCGGGCCCACGCACGAGCGTCAGCGGGAAGTGACCGGCGACGGTCGCGATCATGACCATGAGCACGGGACGAAGCCGGATCGTCGCGGCCTCGTAGATCGCGTCGAGCTTGCTCTTGCCCTGGAGCTGGAGCTGATTCGCGAACTGGACGATCAGGATGCCGTTCTTCGCCACGAGGCCGGCGAGCGTGACGAGGCCGACCTGCGAGTAGATGTTGAGCGTCGTCGTCCAGCCGTCGGTCAGCCGGAACGTCACGCCCGGCGGGCCCTGGAACTTGAGGAACGTGAAGATCAGCGCGCCGAACATCGCGAGCGGCACCGAGCCGAGCAGGACGACGAACGGATCGCGGAACGAGTTGAACTGCGCCGCGAGCACGAGAAAGATCAGCAGCAGCGCGAGGCCCATCACCGGCAGGAACTTGCCGCCCTCCTCGCGCAGCTGGCGCGACTCGCCGGTGTAGTCGACGCGGTATCCCGGCGGCAGGATCTTCGCCGCGGTGTGCTCGAGGACCTTCAGCGCACCGTCGATGGAGCGCGTCGCGACGCCCTGGATCTTGATCGCGTTGAGCTGCTGCATGCGGTTGAGCGAGCGAGGCTGCACGCCCTCGCGGATCGTCGCGACTGCACCGAGCGGCACGAGCTCGCGGCCGGGACCGGAGATGTAGATCGACGTCAGCTGATCCGGCGTCAGGCGAGCGCTGCGCTCGATCTGCGGGATGACCTTGTACGCGCGACCGTCGAGGTCGAACCGGTTGACGTAGTTGCCGCCGAGGATCGCGGCGAGGTCGCCGCCGACCTGCTGCATGCTCTGCCCCATCGCCGCGACCTTGTCGCGATCGACCACGAGCTCGGCATTCGCTTCGTCGATCCGCACATCGGGAATCGGTGGGAACGCGAACTGGCCGCTCTTGGCGGCCTCCTGGATCAGCTGCTCGGCGAACCGCGCGATCTCGGCATGGTCTGCGGTCGACGCGATCACGACCTCGATCGGAAACAGGCCGGCGGTCGGCAGCGCGGGCGGCAGGAACACCGGCGCGCGGATGCCGGTGATCCCGAGCAGCTGCTGGTTCACCTGCTCCTGGATCGCGTGGATGCTGCGCTCGCGCTG
>JABFXX010000423.1 GCA_013368795.1 Kofleriaceae bacterium | reverse complement strand
GACGATCGCAAGTCGCCGGTCGGGCGACGACGACCTGTTCGACGATCGCAAGTCGCCGGTCGGGCGACGACGACCTGTTCGACGATCGCAAGTCGCCGGTCGGGCGACGACGACCTGTTCGACGATCGCAAGTCGCCGGTCGGGCGACGACGACCTGTTCGACGATCCCGCAGCTCGGCGATCGGCTGCGTTAGCATCGCCGGCCATGAAGCTCCTGCTTGCGTTCATGGTCATAGGTGTCGTTGGGTGCGCCACGCCTTCGACAGTTGGCACGACCACAGACATCTACGTTCCGAAGGATTCCGCCGGGACGTGCAGCGGCTACTGCCACGAGATCGGCCTCGAGCTCAGCTCGGTGGTGATCATGGCGAACAACGTTGGCTGCGTGTGTAGCCCCGCTATCCCACTGACGGGCGCGCCGCCGGCCGCCACGCCTCCAACACCACCGACTGCCGGCAGCACCTCGGCGGCGGCGGGGATGGCCGCACTCCTCGTCGCCGAGGCGGCTCGACAACAACAGGAGCACTCGCAACGGCAACAGCAGCAGCAGCGACAGCTACAGCAACAACAACAGCAACCGCAACAGCACCACTAGCTGGCTACGGCGCGGCGTAGATCGCGACGTAGTCGACGTGCGCGCCGACGTGCAGCGACTCGAATGCGAGCGCACCGGGGCTCGGTGGCGTCGTCACGTCGAGCATCGTCGCGCCGCCGCTCGACGAATCATCGGCGGCGACCGCGCAGTGCACGCGGTCCGGAGCGTAGGTCATCGTCACGCGGTAGCCCTTCCCCGCCGCGAGCTGCGCGATCGATGACTCGTTGGACTTGGTCTGCGTTTCGTACGGATCGTCGATCCGCACGACGTCGAGGAACGTCGTCGCGCTGCGCCGCACGCCGCAGCCGATGCTCTTGCCCGAGGCATCACGATCGGCGACGACCCAGAGCACGCTGCCCTCCGTCGCCGGGATCGAATCGAGCGTGAAGTGATACTCGATCGTCAGCGGCGGCCGAGGCTGGGCGAGCTTGTACGTGATCGTGCCGTAGTCGCCGAACGTCGTCGAATCGTAGGCGAGCGCGTCGGCGTCGACGAACCAGTTGCCGTCGTCGAGCCGCCACGTATCGAGCGCGCCGGGTTCGCCGAACGACACGAACAGCGCGAGACGATCGTCGCGCGACGTGTCCGGATCGCATGCGTCACCGACGAGGTCGCCGTCGCCGCTGTCGCTCTGATCGGGGTTCGCGATGCCCGGGCAGACGTCACACGCATCGGGCACGCCGTCGTGATCCTCGTCGTGCGACGTCACGCGCTCGCACGGCAAGGGGCCGGCGCTGTCGGCGCTGTACGGCGGAGAGCCCGGCTCGATGCGATCGATCCGGAACGCGAGATCGCAGCCGCTCGCGAGCAGGAGCGAGAGCGAGAGCCAGCCCGTCACGCCGCCATTTCACGCCCTGCGTAGAATCACGTCTGTAACGTTCGGTACCCCGACGGTTCGCGGTGTCTCGTCGGCGCTCGCGAGCGCTGGAGCGCACCGAGGGGTGTGCGCTGACGACGCGCTAGAAGTTGCCGCCGAACACGACGCCGGCACCATCGGGCGAGACCGCCGGCACGATGTAGCGCGCGCTCTTCTCCTCGCTCTCGGCGGCATCGCCGTGGGGCGCAAACAGATAGAGCAGGACGCCACCGGCGACCGCCGCGGTGCCCGCGATGAAGATGACGGTCGCGGTGTTCGCGGTCGAGCGCGCGTCGTGCGTGAGCGTCAGGCCCTCGTCATCGCACGTCGTCTTCATGCCGCCGCAGTGCGCGTCGAGCGCGTCGTTGTACTTGCCGCGCGCCGACAGCGTCATGATGCTCGACACGCCGATCGCGATCACCCCGGCGCCGCCGATCACGATGCCGCCGAGACGCATGTTGCGGCCGGGAGGCGGAGGCTGGACCTCCTGTTTCGTGTCGGGCTTGGTGTCCGCCTTGACGTCGTGCCTCACGACCGCGATCACGTCGGGCTTGCCGCCCTTCGGGATGTCGAGCGTCACCTCGGAGTCACCGCCGCGCTCGACCGGGACGACCCTGTCCTTCTTGGCGCCGCCCGAGATCGAGTACTCGATCGTGTGAGGCCCGGGGTCGATGACGAACGGCTCGCCGAACTTCGTGACCTTGTCGCCGTCGAGCGTGACGGTCAGGCCATTGGTGGACGTGTCCTTCGGCAGCTTGATCGTCAGGCGCGGCGCCTGCGAGTCGAGGCCCTCGACGAGCTCGTGGATCTTCGGCTCGCGCGAGTCCTTCGCCGCCTTGGCCATCGCCTCGGCCTCCTGGTACGCGAGGAACGCGCGGCCGATCTTGCCCCACTCCTCGTAGCACTTGGCGATGTTGAGCTGCGTACCGATGCCCGGGTCGAGCTTGTTGCTCTTCTCGAACGCCTCACAGGCGTCGGCGTAGCGCTTCTCGCTCATCAGCTTCTTGCCCTGCTTGAACAGAGCGTCGGCCTTGTCCTTGTTGTTCGCGCTCGCGACACCAGCGACGAGAGCGAGCGAGAGCAGTGTGGCGCTTAGCTTCATGGCATCACCGTGAAGACACCGCTGTCGAGGGTGCCGGACGAGTACGGAAGCGTGACGGTCTGGAGGTCGCCGGATGCAGCATCCGTGAACCGACCCTGGTAGCACGCGACCTGGATGAAGTAGGTATGGCCGGTCATGAACAGCGCCGGCGGGAACGCGAACTGCGGCATGCCGGTGACGACCATCTCGGCGACGAGGGTCTTCGCGACATTGGCGCCCGACACGTCGAGCTCGAACAGGCGCGCCGCATAGACCGTGTTCTGCGTGCGATCGATCGTCGCGTCGACGACGACCGGCTTCGTCAGGTCGAGCATGACGCTCGTGCCGTCGGCGGTCAGCAGCGTCGAGTTGATCTGGATCGTGATCGGCAGGCCGGCCGGCGAGTCGAACGTGATCGGGTCCGTGCCGACCTCGGCGATCGTCGAGAGGTTGGCCGAGAGCGTCACCGAGTGCGTCGGGTCGATCATGTACGCGCGCGACATGCTCGTCGCGTACTCGACGACCGACTTCCAGCCGAGCGACTCGAACGGGTTGCCGAACGCCTTGGCGAACGAGGTCTCGGTTGCCGCCGGCGCACCCGACGCGAGGACCGTACCCGCCGCTTGCCCGAGCGACGCCCCCGGCGCCGCGCGCACCGCGTAGCTCTGGGCGAGCGCCGTGGTCAGGTTCGGCCGCACCGCCGCGTAGCGCGTCATCAGCGCCGGCGGATCGATGATCGCCATCAGGTTCGACGCCGTCGTCGCGACCGGGGTCATCGTGCCCGTGATCGTGTCGGTGCCGTCGGTCTGATCGAGCTGCTGCTGCAGCACGTCGGAGAGAACGCCGCCCCGGTAGCGCAGGAACAGCACGACGTCGCTGCTCGTGAACCGCGCCGGCGAGTTGCCGACCATCGGCGTGTACATCGAGTACGGGATCGCGGGCGTCATGATTGCCGTGCTGCCCATGTCGACCGCCGGCAGCTCGGCCGCCGCGACGCCGTGCTGCATCCACGCGCCGACGACCTCGACCTTGAACGACTCGCCGCTCACGTAGGCGCTCGGCAGCGTCGTCATCACCGCGACCGCCGAATTCGGCAGCGGCGGCTCTGCGCCCGGATGCTCGAACACGACCTGCGAGCCCCGCTGCGCGCGGGCACCGGTCGCCCAGATCCGCTCGCCCGTCACGCCCGGCAGCGTGAACTCGACCGGCACGGCCTCCGTCAGCTCGGCCGCGCTGAACGTGCCGGGCGACGTGACCGCGCCGGGGACGCGCAGGTAGCCGCCCGCGCCGTCGTCGGCAAGGAACGTCGCCGTCTGCATCGACACGTCGAGCGGAGCCATCGTCACCGACGCGCCGATCGACGCGCGCGTGAGCGACAGGCTGACCTTGCCGTCGTTGCCGCCTCCCGACGATGTCTCGTCGAGGCCGAAGATCTGCGCGCACCCGGCGAGCGACAGGACCGTGGACAGAGCCAGGGTTCGCCTCATCTGAGAAATATCGTAACAGAGGCGCCGTCACGGCGCGGTGACCGTGAACACCCCGCTGTCGAGATACCCGACGGAATACGGCAGGTCGCGGTTCTGGAGGTTACCGTCGGCGATCGTCGGGAACCCGCCCTTGATCGTGTGCGCGCGCAGCAGGTAGGACTTGCCCGTCTCGAACACGTCGTGCGGGACGACGATCGTCGGCTCCAGGCCGTACGCCGCGTAGACGATCTTCAGCTCGATGGCCGTCGCCGCGCTGTTCGGCGCGACCTCGTAGACGTTGAATTGATAGAGCGTGTTCGCGGTCCGGTCGGCGACGAGCGTCAGCTCGACGGGCGTGGCCGGATCGAGCATCGCGGTCAGCCCGTCGGAGGTCAGCGGGATCTTGTTGATCGACACGAGCACCGGCAGGCCCGCCGCCTGCTCGACCTGCAGGCCTGCCTTCACCTCGTCGAACGCGTTGAGGCCCGCGTACAGCGTCACCGGCAGGTTCATCGGCGGCACCATGTAGACGCGCGACTTGTTCGACGCGAACGTGAACAGCGACCGCCAGCCGATGCCGGTGAACGGGTTGCCGTACGGCAGCGTGATCATGCCGCCGTCGGTCGCCGCGATGCCCGACGACTGCAGCACCGGGCCCTGGTTGTTCGCGTAGATCGCAGGCGGCGCGGCGACGACACTCCACGCCATCGCCACCGACGCGCCGGCGGGCGAGGTCATGCCGAGGCGCATCGCGGTGCCCGCTGGATCGATCTTCACGTCGAGCGGGGTCTGCGTCACCGGCGAGAGCGCGACGCTGATGTTCGTGGTCGCGCCCTGCTCTTGATCGAACGGCACGACCTCGCCGGCGGCCGTGAGCAGATTGCCCGAGTAGCGCAGCGCGACGACGCGATCGGCCGTCGTGATCCGCTGCAGCGGCTTGGCCGAGTTCGTCGTCGGCCAGTTCGCAGCGTCGTACGGCACCGTCACCGGACCGAGCGACGTCGCGCCGTCCGCCGGCGGCGCGAAGTCGTGATAGACCCACGGGCCGACCGCATAGAGCCGCAGCAGCTCGCCGGCCACATACGGCGACGGCAGCGTGATCTGCACGGCGGCGGCCGCGGTCATCGGCGCAGGCTCCGGCCCGGGATGCTCGTACATCCCGAACAGCGACAGGAGCGTGCGGTTCGGGAACGTGTAGAGCCGGCGGAACGGCGTGAGGTCCGGCTGCGTGAACTCGACGCTCGCCGCAACGCCCTCGGGCAGCTCGGCGGTCCAGCGATCGTTCGAATCCGCGAGCGTGGCGGGGATCCGCCGCATGCCGCTGGGGTCGGCGGCGTCCTCGATCAGGTACGTCGCCGTCATGCCGGTCAGGTCGGCGGGCCGGCGCTCCATCGTCGCGCCCATCGACAGCCGGTCGAGCTGCAGCGACGCCTGTGGCGGCAGCGGGATATCCGCGGTCGTCTCGTCGAGCCCCCAGACCTGCGCGCAGCCGCCCAGCGCGAGCCCGACGAGGCTGATGGCCAGCCGACCCATGGCCTCAAGGTATCACCGAGGCCCGCGGATCGGCGCGTTAGCGGTCGTGACCGCCGCTGTCGTCGTCGTCGCCGGGGTCGCCCGGCTCGCCGTCGCGGCGCCAGAACCGGAGGCGCGACCGCTTCTCCGACTCGGCGCCGTCCTTGCCCTCGTCGGCTCGCTTGACCCGGACCGACGCCTTCACGTCGGGCTCCGAGCCGATGAACTTCTCGCTGTTCGGGATGAACCGGATCTCGGTCTTGATCTCGAACGACAGCGTCGTGAGGATCTTCGCGATCTCCTCGGTGAGGTTCAGGTTCGAGAGGAACTCGCGGGTCTCGCGCGCGACGATCTCGAACACCTTGTCCTTCGCGCCGTCCGCCGTCGATGCGACATAGCCGACGACGTCGGGCAGGCTGACTTCGCGAGCGATCTTGCGGATGCCCTCCTCGGTCGAGAACACGGCGCCCATGCCCGCGGCGAACGTCTTTTTCACCAGCTCGGGGACGAGGTGCTCGAGCCGCTGACGGATCGTCTCGTTGAGCTTGTCCTCGGGAGGATTCGAGCGCTTGTCCTCGGGAGCATTCGTGCCCTGGCGGATTCTCTCGGTCAGCCGCTCGTTGAGCTTGTCGCTGGCCTCTTTGATCTCGCGCTCCTTGGCCGCCCCCACGTCGTTGCCCGATGGCGACGGCACCGGGGTCAGCTTGGGCGCAGTTGCTTCATCGTCGGTCGCCATCTCCTTGGGGGTACCCCTGAATCGACCGACGATCAACATCATGTGCAGCTTCGCGGTATTCTCCCCGGCCGATGGTGCAGCCGGCCCGCAAGGAGCCCGCAGTGGAGGAAGGGAAGGAAGGAACCGGCAAGACGCCGCCCTCCCCGAAAGGCGAGGCCGTGCCCGTCACCGCCGGCGATTCGATGATGGCGATCGCGCACGAGTCGCGTCGCTACCGCCATTCGAACGAGGGACGGCCGCCGCGGCTGCGCATCCGGAGCCTGCGTGCGTACTGGACGACGTGGCGGGTGATCTGGAGCTATCTCTGGCTCAAGTTCCGCTCGCGCTTTCACTCGGACGCGTGGATCGAGCACACGCTGCGCCAGATCAACTTGCGCAACGCGCGGCGCATCGAGCGAACGATCGTCGATCTGCAAGGCCTGTTCATCAAGGTCGGCCAGCTGATCTCGATCATGACGAACTTCCTCCCCGAGGAGTTCCGTCGCGAGCTCGAAGGCCTGCAGGACGCGGTACCGCCTCGCCCGTATGGCGATATCGAGGCGCGCATCTGCGACGAGCTCGGCAAGTCACCGCAGGAGCTGTTCAGCCACTTCGAGCGGCGACCGATCGCGTCGGCATCGATCGGTCAGGTCCACATCGCGCGCCTGCACGACGGCACGAAGGTCGCGGTCAAGGTCCAGTACCCCGACATCGAGGAGATCGTTCGCCGCGACCTCAACACGCTGCGCCGCATCTTCCGCATCGTCGAGTGGTTCATCCCGTACCAGGGCCTCGAGGAGCTGTATCGCGAGGTCCGCGCGATCGTGATGGAGGAGCTCGACTATCGCGCCGAGGCGACGAACGCGAAGAACATCGCGGCAAACTTCGACGGCCGCACCGACGTCGGCTTCCCGCGCGTCGTCGAGGAGCTGTCGACCGCGCGCGTGCTGACGACGCACTTCGAGACCGGCGTGAAGATCACCGACAAGGCCGGCACCAAGCAGCTCGGCCTCGATCGGACGCAGCTCGCGCGCCAGGTCGTCGAGATCTACTGCCAGCAGATCTTCAACGACGGCCTCTATCACGCCGATCCGCATCCCGGAAACCTGCTCGTCCGCCCGCATGCAGACGGCAACGGGCCGCCGACGATCGTGTTCCTCGACTTCGGCGCGGTCGCCGAGATCCCCGCGAACGTCCGCGCCGGCATCGTCGAGCTCATCCAGGGCGCGCTCATGCGCGACACCCGGAAGATCGTCGGCGCGATGAAGCAGATGGGCTTCGTCGCACGCGGCGCGAACGAGCAGGTGTTCGAGCAGGTCATCGAGTACTTCCACGGCAGGTTCCAGGAGAACATCTCGCTCGACTCGCTGAACCTGAAGGACATCAAGTTCGATCCGCAGAAGGGCCTCGAGAGCGTCGCCGACCTGCGCCGCATGGACATCTCGCTGCGCGAGCTGTCGGAGAACTTCCACATCCCGAAGGAGATCATCGTCCTCGAGCGGACGCTGCTCCTGCTGATGGGCCTGTGCACCGAGCTCGATCCGACGCTCAACCCGATGACGGTCATCCAGCCGTACGTCGAGCGGTTCGTGCTCGGCGACGAGGGCGACTGGTCGCAGCTGTTCGTCGAGACCTCGAAGGATCTCGTCATGAGCATCACCGCGCTACCCGCGGAGGTGCGCAAGTTCATGCGCGCGGCGCATGCCGGCGAGCTCAAGCTCACGTTCAAGAACCTCGAGGCCTCGAGCCAGCTCATGTACCGGCTCGGGCATCAGATCATCTTCGTCGCGATCGGTATCGCAGGCGCGTCGATGGCAGTGATCCTCGAGGGCCGGGGCGAGCTCGATCGCGCGGCGTGGGGCTGGTGGACCGCACGGATCTCGGGCGTGCTGCTCGTGTGGAGCTGGTGGTCGTCGCGTAACCTGCTCCGCAAACGTTGAACGTGCGGGCGCTGCTCGGTATCGCGATGCTCGCGAGCGCGTGTGGCAGCTCCGGCGTCGTCGACGTCACCATCCCCGGGACGCCGGCGTACGTCGTCTATCGCGATAGCCGCGGTGTCTGGCTGACGCCCGACCACGCGGCCGACGGAACGTGGCGTCTCGCCGTCGAGGACGACTACGAGCTGTGGAGCGTGTGCCGCGGCCTCGGCGAGGCGTTCTACGTGCAGGGCTTTCGCGGCACGCTCGACGATGGTCCCGAGCAGTCCCTCGCCGCGATGCCCGGCCTCGTCGGCTGCAGCGACGAGACACCGGCCGCGATCACGCTCGACGTGACCGGCGCCCTGCTCCAGGCGGGCACGATCGACACCTGCGCGAGCACGCAGACCTCGGTCACCCCGACCGGCTGGCAGTTCGCGATTCTCGCGCACCCCGGCCGCTGTGACCTGATCGCGACCGACTACGACCACACCTCGACGCTCGCGGCGACACGACTCGTCCGGCGCCAGCTCGAGCTCGCCGACAACACCGAGATCGGCGCGATCGATCTGTTCGA
>JABFXX010000586.1 GCA_013368795.1 Kofleriaceae bacterium | reverse complement strand
TCGGAATTCCCCTCGGCCTCGCTGCTTCCAACGCCACCGAGTGGCTGATCCACAAGTACGTGCTGCACGGCCTCGGCCGGAAGAAGGACAGCTTCTGGGCGTTCCACTGGCACGACCACCACAAGAACGTGCGCCGCAACGAGCACAACGATCCCGACTACGAGCGGCCGCTGTTCAAGCACTGGAACGGTCAGAGCAAGGAGGCGGTCGCGCTGGTCGCGGCCACGCTCGCCGTCGCGCCGCTCGCGCCGTTCGCACCGTTCTTCGTCGGCACGGTCACCTACTGCGCGTTCAACTACTACCGCAAGCACAAGCGCGCGCACCTCGATCCGGTGTGGGCGCGCGAGCACTTGCCGTGGCACTACGACCACCACATGGGCCCGAACCAGGACGCGAACTGGTGCGTGACGCGGCCGTGGTTCGATCAGCTCATGGGCACGCGCGCGCCATACGTCGGCACCGAGCGCGAGCGTCGCGATCTCGAACGGCGCGCGCAGCGTGTCGCGGCGACTGCAGCGTAGGGCTGCAAGTCGTTCAGGTGGCGCTCGTCGAATCATGTTAAGAACGGACATGGCCGAGGCGACGAGCGACGCGAAATCCGCCGCGAAGCAGCACAAGTTGTTTCGCGCCATCGTGGTCCTTGGCGCCGCGCTGACCGCCGGTCCCGGCTGCGATGACGAGGACTGCTGCAAGCCGCAGCCGGTCGACTCGTCGGTCGCGCAGACCGACGGCCCGGTGACCGACGGTGGCGTGGCCGACACGCCGGTCGACGTGGTCCTGATCCTTTGATCGAGGTCGGCGGCCTCGCGGACGATCAGCGCGCGCTGCTCGCCGCGCTCTGGCAATCGCGTGCGGACTCCGAGAGCTCCGTGCGCGTCGTCTTCGATCAGCTCGTCGCGGAGCTCGTCGCGACCGGCGCGCGTACGGAGGTCGTCGCGCTCGCGCGCCGCGCCGCCGAGGACGAGGTGCGCCACGCGAGGATCTGCGTCGAGCTCGCCGCCGCGTATCGAGGCGAGCCGGCAGCCGTCACGCCTGCACCGGCCGTGCGACTCCCCGATTACGTCGCCGACGCACGCCTTCGCGCCGCGCTCCACGCGCTGAACCTGTGCTGCATCGGCGAGACGATCGCGACCGGCTTCGTCGAGGCGTGCGTCGCGGCCTGCGCCGGCGGCGAGCTCGAGGATATTCACCGCCGGCACTTCGCCGACGAGATCCATCACGCGCGCGTCGGCTGGGCGCACATCGCATCGCTGTCGCGCGAGGACCGTGCTGCGCTCGCGCCCTTCATCGAGGCAATCCTCCGCGCACAGGTGACGGCGTGGGAGTCACGCATCGCCGAGCTGCCGGAGCACGGCGTCCCGGGCCATGGCTATCCGCCGCGCGCCGAGCTCGTCGCCGCGATCTACGCCGCCGTCCGCGACGTCGTCCTGCCGGGCTTCGCGCACGTCGGTGTCGACGCATCGACCGCGGCCGCCTGGTTCGAGACCCATGCGAGGACCCACGTGCCATGAGGCTCCCCAGCCACGAGATTCTCGCGGCGTAACCACCGGTGGCTTCGGGCGTACACTCAGCATGATGCTTCCGCTCGATCTCCAGCAGCCCTCTGTCGTCGAGACCGCGACCTTCGGCCTCGGTTGATTCTGGACCCCTGACGCCCGGTTCGGGTGTCATCCAGCCATCGTCCGCACGCGCGTCGGCTACGCCGGTGGTCGCACGACCGATCCGACATATCACCGCCTCGCCGACCACACGGAAGTCTTCCAGGTCGACTACGACCCGCGCATCCTCAGCTACGAGGAGCTGCTCGACGAGATCTGGAAGAACCGCCGCGGTGGCCGCGCCTACAGCCGGCAATACATGGAGGCCGTGTTCTGCGCCGATGCAGCGCAGGAGCGAATCGCGCGCGCTCGCGGGATCAGCGCGCCGATCATCACGGGCGCGAAGTTCTATCTGGCCGAGGACTACCACCAGAAGTACTACCTGCGGCACGACTCCATCCTGATGAACGAGCTCGCCGACTACACCCCGCAGGAGCTCGTCGAGTCGACGGCAGCCGCTCGTCTCAATGGCTACG
>JABFXX010000336.1 GCA_013368795.1 Kofleriaceae bacterium | reverse complement strand
TCACCCAACCGATAGCCGGACGACCGATGTTCGGTTCTACTTCTTCGCGGGAGCCGATGCCGAGCCGGTGATCACCGGGGCCGGCGGGGTGGTGGCCTCGACGGGATCGCCATCGAGCAGAGAGGGCACCGCGATCTTGATGATGCGCTCGTCGCCCGTCAGGCCCGTCGCGACCCAGATCGTAGCGCCGGTATCGCGCTCGATCGTCACGGTCACGAACTTCACCTTGTTCTGCGCGTCGACGGTCGCGAGGCGGACGCCCTGCGCGTCGGTGTAGAGCGCGGTCGCCGGCACCTCGAGCACGCGATGCGGCACCGGCAGCGTCAGCGCGACCTGCACGTACATGCCGGGGAGGAGCGCGTTGTCGCTGTTCGGGATCTGGATCTCCGTCGACATCGTGTGCAGCTCGGGATCGAGCGAGCCCGACGCGCGCGTCACCTTGCCGGCGAACTCGCGCGCGCCGTACTCGCGGACGGTGACCTTCGCGGCCGCGTCGACCTGGACGCTCGGTGCGACGCTCTGCGGGACATCGACGAACACGCGGACCGGATCGGTCGCGACGAGCGTGAACATCGGCGTCGCGCCGCCTTCACCGACGAGCGAGCCGCGATCGATCGTGCGCGCGGTGATCGTGCCGGCGAATGGCGCGGTGACCTTCGCGAAGCCCTGCAGCTCCTGGAGCCGGCGGACGTTGGCTTCCTGCGCGACGACGTTGGATTCGGCTGCGGCGACGGTCGCCTCGTCGGTGGCCGCCTGCGCTTGCTGCTGCTCGACCTGGCCCTTGGCGACGAGCTTCTGATCGGCGAGCGTCTCGAAGCGCTGCGAGTTCGACTTGGAGAAGTTGCGCTGCGCGATCGCCTGCTTGACCGAGGCACGCGACGACGCGAGCTGGGCGCGCGCCTGCGCGAGCTGGGCGTCGAGCTCGGGCGTATCGATCTCGGCGAGCACCTGGCCCTCCTTGACCTTGTCGCCGATGTCGACGAGCCACTTGCGGACGTAGCCGGAGCTACGCGAGTAGATCTTCGCCTCCTCGAGCGGACGGACGACGCCGGGCAGCGCGAGCGCCTGGTCGCTGGAGAGGGTCTTGGCCTTGATCGTCTCGACGCGGACGGGGCCGGCCTCGTGCACGGCGAGCGGGGTGTCGCCGCGCGCCTTCTTGTGCTGGAGGTAGCCGAACGCGAACGCGCCGCCGACGACGAGACCGAGCACGACGAGCACGCGTCCGCGCGAGCTCTGCGCCGGCGGCGGTAGCTCGAACCCGAGGTCGTCTGATTGCTGCGTCATAGCTCTACTGCTTTCGGTGGCTTGCGGCGGAGCAAGCTGTACATCACGGGAACGAAGAACAGGGTGGTCAGCGTCGCGAGGCCGAGACCGCCGATGACGGCGCGACCGAGCGGCGCGTTTTGCTCGCCGCCTTCGCCGAGGCCGATCGCCATCGGGATCATGCCGATGATCATCGCGAGCGCGGTCATCATGACGGGACGGAGACGGGTCATGCCGGCGGCGAGTGCGGCGCCGAGTGCATCGCGCGTGGTGCGCTGCTCGTTCGCGAACGACACGACGAGGATCGAGTTCGCCGTCGCGACGCCGACGCACATGATCGCGCCGACGAGCGCGGGCACCGACAGCGTCGTGCCGGTGAGGAACAGGATCCACAGGATGCCCGCGAGCGCGCCCGGCAACGCCATCAGGATGATGAACGGGTCGAGCCACGACTGGAAGAACACGACCATCAGCAGGTAGACGAGGACGATCGCGAACGCGAGGCCCGAGCGCAGGCCGTCGAACGAGCTGTCCATGCTCTCGGCCTGGCCCTTGATCGTGATGCGCGTGCCCGGCGGCGCCTTCTTCTGCATCGCCGCGACGACCTCGCGGACGCGGTCGGTGACCGAGCCGAGGTCGGTGTCGAACACGTTCAGCTGGACGTCGAACGTCCGCTTGATGTCGCTGTGCGTGACGTTCTCGGGGCCGGTGGTTCGCTTGATCGTCGCGAGGTTGCCGAGCGTCTGCGGCGGGCCGTTGCCCGTCGAGATCGGCGTCGCCTTGAGCGCCTCGACCGAGTCGATCGAGTACTGCGGCGTCTGCACCGAGACGAGGTACTGCACGCCGCGCTTGTCCATCCAGTACGTCGGCGCGGTCTGGCCGCTCGACGCGAGCGAGACGAGCAGGTCGCTCGCGACCTCGCGCTCGGACAGGCCGGCTTGCTGCGCCATCGTGCGATCGACGCTGACCTCGAGCTCGGGGACCTTGTTGACCTGCGCGAGGTGAACGTCGACCGCGCCGGGCACCTTCGCGACCGCGTCGCGCACCTGCTCGGCGAACGCGAGCGACTTGGCCTCGCTGCCGATCGGGCCGACGATCTGGAGATCGATCGGCGCGGCGAGGCCGAAGTTCAGCACCTGCGTCGAGATATCGGGCGCGAGGAAGAAGAACGTCGTCTCGGGATAGCTCCGGCTCAGCATCGCGCGCAGCGAGCGGATGTAGTCGTCCGTCGGCGCGTGGCCGGGCTTGAGCGAGATCATGATCTGCGCGTCCGCCGACGAGATCAGCGCGCCTTCGCTGAGCGAGAGGTTGATGCTCGAGTATGGCGTGCCGACGATGTCGATCATCGAGTCGAGATCGTGCTTCGGGATCACGTTGCGGATCGTCCGCTCGATCGCCGCGATGCGCTTCTCGGTCTCCTCGATGCGCGTGCCCGGCGCACCGCGAACGTGCAGCTTGATGAGGCCGGCGTCGACGGTCGGGAAGAAGTCGCGGCCGACCATCGGGAACAGGGACAGCGACGCGGCGACGAACACCGCGAACGCACCGACCGCGAACGCGCGGTGCTGGAGCGCCCACGCGAGCCAGCGGCCGTAGGCGTGGCGCAGTCCCTCGAATGCTCGATCGAAGCGCTGGGCGAACGCGTTCGGCTTGTGGTGGCTCATCGCCTCGCGCGCGAGCAGGTAGCGCACCATCGTCGGCACGAGCGTGCGCGACAGCAGGTACGACATCAGCATCGCGAACACGACGGACAGCGCGAGCGGCACGAACAGCGACTTCGCGGCGCCGGTGAGGAACGCGATCGGCGCGAACACGATGCAGATGCACAGCGTCGACACGAGTGCCGGCAGCGCGATCTGCTGCGCGCCGTCGATGATCGCCTGGATGAATGGTTTTCGCTGGCCGATGTTGCGGTGGATGTTCTCGATCGCGACGGTCGCGTCGTCGACGAGCACGCCGACCGCGAGCGCGAGGCCGCCGAGCGTCATGACGTTCAGCGTGTAGCCGAGCGCCTTCAGCATGATCAGCGAGAACGCGATCGACAGCGGGATCGAGACGATGACGATCACCGTCGACCGCCAGCTGCCGAGGAACAGCAGGATCATGAGCCCGGTGAGCCCGGCGGCGATCAGCGCCTCTTTGATCACGCCCTCGATCGAGGCGCGCACGAACACCGACTGATCGAACAGGACCTTCACGCTCAGCTTGCCTCGCGCCTCGGCGGGCAGGCGGTCGAGCGCCTTCGGGATCGCGGCCTTCGCGGCGTCGGCGACGTCGAGCGTCGACGCATCGCCGTTCTTCAGGATCACCATCAGCACCGAGCGATGGCCCTCGACGTGGACCATGTTCGTCTGCGGGATGCTGCCGTCGCGGACGTTCGCGATGTCGCGGATGTAGATCGTGCGGCCGTTGACGGTCTTCACCGGCATGTTTGCCAGCTCCTCGAGCGTGTCGGGCGTCGAGTCGAGGAGGACCGGATATTCGTTCGTGCCGAGCTTCGCGGTGCCGGTCGGCAGAATGACGTTCTGCTCCGAGAGCGCGACCTGGACATCGCGCGGCGACATGCCGAGGCCGTGCAGGCGACGCGGGTCGATGTCGACCATGACCTGGCGCTGCTTGCCGCCGTACGGATACGGGATCTGCGCGCCGGGGATCGTCGTCAGCTCCGAGCGCACGAAGTTGATGCCGTAGTCGAACAGCTGCTGCTCGGACAGCGAGTCGGTCTCGAGCGCGAGCATCATGATCGGTACGCTCGTCGCGCTGTACTGCATGATCAGCGGCGGCGTCGCGCCCGGCGGCATCTGGCGCACGGCGCTCTGCGCGATCGCGGTCGTCTGTGCGATCGCTTGCGCGACGTCGGCGCCGGGCTGCAGGTAGACCTTGATGATCGATCGGCCGGTCAGCGTCTGACTCTCGATATGGTCGATGTTGCTGACGATCGTCGTCAGGTTTCGCTCGAAGCCATTCGTGACGCGCTTCTCCATCTGGTCCGGCGATAGACCGCCGTAGTTCCAGAGAACGGAGATGACCGGGATGTCGATCGTCGGAAAGATATCGGTCGGCGTCTTGCGGACCGACAGCACGCCGCCGAGCGCGATGAGCATCGCCATCACGACGAACGTGTAGGGGCGCCTCAGCGCCGTCCTGATGAGCCACATCTCGGGGCCTCCAGTGTGCCCCTCCTCGTGCGGCTGTCCAGTCGCTCAACAGTTCGTCATGGAGACAAGACAGTGAATTCCGTCGAGTTATCGACGGTGACGCGTCAACGCTTTGGCCTCGAGCAGCTCGGTGTACTGGTTCCACTGAGCGGTCTCTGCGTCGGTCGCGTTCCACAGCGTGAAGTGGCAGGTCGGCGCACCCGCGGGGATCGTCGAGTCGAAGCGCACCTGCCAGCCCTTCCCGAGCGTGTGCTCCTGCGCGGCCTGGATCATGCCGCGCACGAAGTAGCGCTGGATCCGGCAGTCGAACGCCTTGTAGTGATCCTGGTGCGGGCACCACAGGATGTGGAACGAGACCTTGCCCTCGTCGTCGATCTTGGGGTCCTCGAGCGACGCGTACGCGATGCGGTTGATCACCGTCGCGTAGAACGAGAAGAACTCCGCCTCGCCCATGTCGTCAGGGAGCACGACGCCGTCGAGGATCTGGCGACCGACGTCGAGACCGACCGCACCGATCGCCTCGTTCATCATCTTCTGGCCCTCGGCGCCGAACTTCGCCTCGACGGCCTCGAGCACGCTGACGAGCGCCATCGCCTGCATCGTTCCCCACTGCCACAGAGTGGCGGGATCGAAGTCGGTCTTGCCGAGCACCTCCTCCTTCAGGCGTGCGAGGCCCTTGGCATACGGCTGATTGAACTTGAACTCCGCCCAACGCGGTTCCGGTCGATGTTCCCAGTGTCCCATGGAGTCGCCAGCTTATCAGGCGCTCAGAAATGGTGAGGCCCGCTCGTGCGGGAGCAGGGCATCATCGAGGGGTGCGCTGGGTCGTGGCTTCGATCGTCGTACATGCGGTCGTGATCGCGGTGGTCGTCGGCGCACGCTCGTCGTCGGTGGAGTTAACGCCGCCTGCGGCGACGCCGATCGCCGCGATCGCGGTCGACGTGCCGACGGATGTCATCTTCGTCGACGAGCCGGCGGTCAAAGGCGGTGGCGCCGCGGGCGGCAACACCAGATCGAGCACGAGCACGAGCACGAGTACGAGTACGCCCCAGACGTCAGCTCGCCGCGCGAGCGCAGCACCGAGGCGATCGGCTGATGCATGGGAGCAGGTCTCCATGCACATGGAGTCGGCGGACTCGTTCGCGGAGCGATTCGCGGGCTCCGGAATGGGCAAGGGCACGGGCAGGGGCACGGGATCAGGCATTGGATTCGGTGACGGCGGAGGCGTGAGGGTCGCCGACAAAGTTCCGGCGCCACCTCCGCCGCCCGAGGTTTCGAAGGCGCGGCCCGCGAAGCTCGTGTGGCCGACGCGAGATGAAGAGGTCGATGACGATGCGAACCTGTTCGTCGCGAGGATCACCGTCGACGAAGAGGGCGACGTCGTCGGCGCGCGCATGATCAAGACGACGCCGGGCGCACGCGCGGAACGGGCGGCGAACGCGATCTGGCAGTTTCGCTACGCGCCCGCGCTCGACGACCGCGGAGTGCCGACGCGCTCGACGTTCGAACAGCAGTTCCAGGTCCGCTAGGCGCAAGCCGTTCGCTCGCGGGCCGATCGCTCCATCCACCAGGCAGCGCGTTCGCGCCTCGCGACAGGCCCGCTAGGCCGCGCGGCGGCGCGCCTCGGTCGGCGTCACGCCGGTCCAGCGCTTGAACGCGCGATGGAACGCGCTGGGCTCGGAGTAGCCGAGCAGGTACGCGACCTCGCCGATCGCGATCTTCGGATCGGCGAGATAGCGGCGCGCGAGATCCTGGCGGAGCTCGTCGACGAGGTCCTCGAACGTCAGGTTCTCGTCGGCGAGCTTGCGCTGCAGGCTGCGCTCGCTCATGCGGAGCTCGCGTGCCGCGGCAGCGAGTGACAGCATCCCGCCGTCGATCTTCGTCGCGAGCAGCTGCTTCACGCGACTCGCGAACGTAGCCGCCGGCGCAGGGAGCGCAGCGAGCAACAGCTCCGCGTGCCGCAGCATCACCTGGCCGAGCGCGGCGTCGGCGGTCGGGCACGGTCGATCGACATCGTCGCGCGCGAGCTCGATCGCGCCGATCGGGCGATCGAAGTGCGGCGCGACGCCGAACACCTCGGCGTATGCGTCGACGTGCCGCTTCTCGTGCGGAAGCTCGACGGAGAGCGCGGCGAGCGGCCCGCCCGAGAGCTGCCTCGCGACGACGATCAACGAGGCGATCGTCATGTCACTCGCGTGCAGGCTCGGCCGGCGGCCCGGGCTCGCGAACGCGTGCTCGATCCGGACGCGATCGCCCTGGTCGGAGACAGTGAACACCGCGTCGCTATGCATCAGCCGGTTGTAGCGGGCGAGCCGGTCCATCGATTCGCGGATGGTCGGCGCCGTGCGCACGACGTAGTCGAGGACGTCGAGCATGCCGGGTCGCAGCAGCGCGGTGCTGTGCAGGCCGAACAAGTCGTCGCCGGTGAGCTCTGCGGCACCGTTCCACAGCGCGTCCTCGACGTCGATCGACATCGTCGCGTCGGCGTCCTGGAGGAGCGCCAGGTCGAAGCCGGCGCGCCGGGCCAGCTCGGTCGGCGCGACGCCGCGCGCCTCGGCGGCGCCGAGGATCAGCGAGGCAATTCGCGCAGATACTTCGATCACGGCCTCCCCGAGCGTGGGCCGATTGGCGTCAGACGTCAATCGATCGGGCGCGTACGGTCAACGGGGTTTCGGGGTGCAGACCGCAGATTGAGCGCATGAAGCTCGTCGCGCTGCTCGCCACCTCGGTCCTCGCCTCCACCTCGCTCGCGCACGCCGAAGCCGACACCGATCCGACGCCGGCCGCGGCGCCTCGCCTGCACCTCGATCTCGAGGTCGATCCGACCGCGTACGTGTTCTCCGGCTGGTCGGTCCACGCAGGCATCGGCTGGGACAAGTTCCGCCTCGACCTCGGCACGTACGCGATGGACATCCCCGAGCTCCTCCACGGCAACGAGGGCTGGGACGCGTCGTTCTACGGCGGCGGCGCGAAGCTCCAGTACTTCCCGCTCGCGGTGCAGGAGAAGCTGTTCGTCGACGCGAGCGTGGGTTGGTCGCGCCAGGAGACCACGCTGCGCGAAACCGGCTCGTCGACGCATCAGTCGGGGTTTGGCCTCGGCATCGACGCCGGCTGGCGCTTCGCGCTCCCGTACAACCTCTACGCGACACCGTGGGCCGGCATCTCGTACGGATTCGACTCGGCGGACGCGATGCTCGATGGCAAGGAGTTCAAGATGTCGCGCTGGACGCCGTTTGCAGCGGTGCACCTCGGCTATCGCTTTCGCTGATCGACGCTAGAATTGGCGCGATGACGATCGACGATGCGACCCGGCGCGAGCTCTCGCGGTTCGGGTTCGACGACGCCCAGCTCGCCCGCTTCGCCTCCCGTGCCGATGACACCGCGCAGACGCACCTGACCGGCGAGATCGTGCCGCCGACCAGCGAAGACACGAGCCCGCTGCCGCCGCGCGGCACCGACGAGCATCGCGTGCTCGCCGAGCGAGGCCAGCAGGCGATCGATGCCGGCCAGGTCGGCGTCGTCATCCTCGCCGGCGGCATGGCGACGCGGTTCGGCGGCGTCGTGAAGGCGATCGTGCCGGTGACGAACGGCCGGAGCTTCCTCGATCTCAAGCTCGCCGACATCCCGGCCAACGTGCCGCGCTACGTGATGACGAGCTTCGCGACCCACGACCGGATCGCGCAGCAGCTCGTCGACGAGAAACTCACCGCCGAGCTGTTCCCGCAGCTCGTCTCGCTGCGCCTCACGCCCTCCGGCGAGCTGTTCCTCGAGGACGACGGCTCGCACTCTCCGTACGCGACCGGCCACGGCGACCTGACGTTCGCGCTGCGCGTCTCGGGCGTGCTCGAGAAGTTCCGCGCGCGCGGTGGCAAGTACCTCTACATGTCGAACGTCGACAACCTCGGCGCGACGCTCGAGCCCGCGATCATCGGCGCGCACATCGCGCGCGGCGCGAAGATCACCGCCGAGGTCGTGCGCAAGGAGAAGGGCGACAAGGGTGGCGCACCGGCGCGCGTCGACGGCGTGCCGCAGATCGTCGAGGCGTTCCGGTTCCCGCCGAGCTTCGACCAGGACACGATCCCGCTGTTCAACACGAACACGTTCGTGTTCGATGCCGACGCGATCGATCGCGACTTCGATCTGACGTTCTTCCGCGTCGAGAAGAAGGTCGGCGATGCCAAGTGCATCCAGTTCGAGCGGCTCGTCGGTCAGCTCACCGCGTTCTTGCCGAGCTTCTTCCTCGAGGTGCCGCGCTCGGGCCCGGACGGGCGCTTCCAGCCGGTGAAGGATCCCGAGGAGCTCGAGCAGCGCCGTGGCGACATCGAGGAGATCCTCCGCGCCAAGCGGATCATCT
>JABFXX010000330.1 GCA_013368795.1 Kofleriaceae bacterium | reverse complement strand
CGTCTCGCCAGCGAACGGGCGCTTGCCGTAGAGCGCCTCGTAGAACGTGATCGCGAAGCTGAACTGGTCGCTCAGCTCCGTCGCGGCCTCGCCTCGCAGTTGCTCGGGCGCCATGTACGCGGGCGTGCCGACCAGCGAGCCGGTCAGCGTGAGCGTCAGGTCCGACGGGCGAGTTGCCGCGCCACTCGCCGGCTGTTCGTCGTCGAGGCGCACGAGCCCGAAGTCACCGACCTTCGCCGTGCCCGAGGTCGCGACGAACACGTTGCGCGGCTTGAAGTCGCGGTGGACGAGCCCGACGGCGTGCGCTGCGGCGAGCCCGCGCCCGGCCTCGATCATGCGCTCGATCACCGCTGCCGCCGGACGTCCGGACGCGAGCCAGTCCGCGAGCGAGTCACCCTCGACGTACTCCATCGCGATGTACATCGTCCGCTCGTGGCGTCCGGCCTCGTAGACCGCGACGACATTCGGGTGTGCGAGCCGTGCGAGCGCCTGCGCTTCGCGGCGCAACCGCTCCTCGCCATCTGGATCGAGCCGCGACGGACTCTTGCGGATCTTGAGCGCGACGGTGCGCTCGAGCTCGGGGTCGCGCGCGCGATAGACGACGCCCATCGCGCCCTGCCCGATCACGCGCTCCAGCTCGAACCTGCCGACGCGCTCGACCGGCGCCGCGTCGTCATCGTCGCTCGCGGTCAGCGCGAACACCAGCTCGCGACAATCACGGCAATCGGCGAGGTGCGCCTCGACGCCCGCGGCAGCGCCGGCGGGCAACGTCCGCGCGACGAACGCGGACAGCAGGCTGTCGTCAGGGCACTCGGCGGTTGTAGAGCATGGAATGGGGCGATTCAACGAGAGCTTGCAGGCCGGGTCGCTCTGTGAGACGCACGGCTTGCGATGACCGACGCGATCCGCGACACGCTCGCCGCCGCGAAGGCGCGCTGGCCGGAGCTCGCCATCGACGAGGTGGCGGTGAGCGCGGTGCTCGCCGACCGCGAGCTGGCGCCGTTTGCCGTCGAGCTCGTGCTCGCGACCGCGTGCGTGCAAGGGGACCCGGCGGCGGTCCGCTACTTTCACGCCGAGATGTTCGCCCGCGTCGACCGCGTGCTCGGCAAGCTCGGCCTCTCGGCGGCGGACGCCGACGACGTCAAGCAGGAGATCCGCACGAAGCTGCTGGTCGGCGGCGGCAAGCTCTCCCAGTACCAGGGCACCGGGCCGCTCGCGCAGTGGGTCGCGTCGGTCGCCGGGCGCGAGGCGCTCGGGCTCCTTCGCAAGCGCAAGCCGCTCGACGAGCTCGGTGACGAAGACGTGCTCGACGCCGCCGACGATCCGGCGCTGGTCGCGCTCAAGGCGAGCCACGGTGCCGCGTTCAAGCAGGCCTTTCAGGCTGCCGTCGGCGAGCTCCCCGCGCGCGACCGCGCCGTGCTGCGCGCGATGATCGTCGACGACCGCACGATCACCGAGATCGCGGCGGTGTACGGCATCCACCGGGTGACCGCCTCGCACTGGGTCGCGGACATCCGCCACACCCTGCTGCGCGGGACGCGCCAGCGACTGCGCGACAGCCTGCGGCTGGACGACCAGAGCCTGGACAGCGCGATCCGCTGGATCGACAGCAACTTGGACATGAGCCTGTACCGGCTGCTCGGCGACGCCGCATAAAGTCGAAAAAAGATCGCTACACGCGCGGCCGGCTCCGCATCCCCGAGGCGAACCACGAACCTCGAAGGAATACGGAGATGAAGACGACCCTGATCGCAACCCTCGCCCTCGCGTGTGCCTCGGCCTGCGCGACTCACAAGATCAACTACACGAACCCGACAGCGCAGGCCGCCGGTGCCAGCCAGAGCGCGAAGCAATCGTTCTTCCTGTGGGGCCTCGTCGGCGGCTCCGAGGTCGACCTCGTGAAGCTGTGCCCGACCGGCGTCTCGAAGATCGAGAGCAAGACCGGTGTCGGCGACCAGATCCTCACCGTGATCACGGGCGGGCTCTACTCGCCGATGTCGGTCGACGTCCAGTGTGCGGCCGCGGTGGGAGGTGCCCAGTGAACCGGCTCGCGCTGCTCGGCCTCTTCGCAGGCGCGCTCGTCGGCTGTGCGGCCGACGATGATCCCGGCGGCGATTCGTCGCTGACGATCGAGAACGCCTCGAGCTACACCCTCGTCGAGATCAACCTGAGTCCGGTCGATCGCGTGAGCTGGGGAGCGGACCTGCTGGGCAGCGACGTGCTCGCGCCCGGCGACGTCTTCCACGCGTCGGGGATCGACTGCAACACCTACGACATCCGCGTGGTGGACGAGGACAACGACGAATGCATCCTCGATGCGGTGGACCTGTGTCTCGACAACGCAGTGTGGAGCATCGACGACGCCGAGCTAGCTTCCTGCGCCTTCTAGGTGCGCGGCCCGGGGTGGCTGCGAGCTGCCCCGACGACGACGAGCTCGCAGGCTTTCTCGATCACGCGCTGAGCGCGGAGCGGACCCGTGCACTCGAGGAGCACTTCGACGCCTGCGCGCTGTGCCGCCAGCTCGCGTTCATGCTCGCCGGCATCGATCCCCGGCTCGAAACCGGGGACCCCTAGTCGCGGTCCGCGAGGATCGACCACGTGATGCCCGACTGACTGCAACCACTCGTGAGCATCGGCTCGTCGAGTAGCGGCTGATCGAGTTGCCACTGGCCGCAGAATCGTTCGGGATTCTTTGTGGCGCGGCTGTTGCTCGGCCGTCACGCGAATGCGACGAACCTGCGGCGTACTTGTCATCCTGGCTGCCTGTACCGGGGCGCCAGCCGTCCCGAACGATCCGATCGAACCGTTTCTCGATCTCGGCAAGGCAGACGGCCTACCCACGTTGCTGCAGTACGAGGACCGCTCGCGGATCGACGTCGACGAGCCGAGCGACCTCGTCCAGGTCGGCGGCCATCTCTACACGGTGAGCGACAGCCATTCGAAGATCTACGAGGTGGAGCCCGACGGCGACACCGACACGTACCTCGACATCGACGTCGACGACCTCGAATCGATCGGCTTCGATCCGGGTAGCGGCGAGTTCGTCGTCGGCGACGAGGGCTCGGGCAAGGTGTGGTTCATCGACGACGACGGTGACGGTCACGACTCGATCGAGATCGACGGTGCCGAGGACGGCAACAGCGGCATCGAGGGGCTGGTCGTCACGCCAACCGGCCACCTGTTCGTCGTCAAGGAGAAGGACCCGATCGTGATCTACGAGCTCGATACGGCGGGCAACCTCCTGGCGAGCGAGGAGGTCGACTTCGCGGGCGATCTCTCGGGGATCACGTACAACGCGCTCGATGGGCATCTCTACGTGCTGTCCGACCAGGATCAGGCGCTGTTCCGCCTGACGTCGTCGCTCGTGCCGGATCGCGGCTGGACGCTGCCGGTCGACAAACCCGAGGGGCTCGCGTTCGACGGCAACACGCTCTACGTCGTCAGCGACAGCGAGGATCGGATCTACACGTTCTCGCTCGTGCCGTGATCACGCCGCCGCGACTACTCGCAGCCGCTCGTGAAGCCGGGCGGCGGGCCGATCGGATCGCCTGGAGTGCGGTTTGCGGAGAACGCGACATGCGAATAGATGAGGTGATCGTCGGGCAGGCGGCGGGCGGCAGTGTTCCAGTAGTAGCCGAGTCCATCGAGCGGTCCGAAGTAGCGACCGGTGAAGTCATGCTCGGCATGCCACGAGAGCGGGATGTCCATCACCGCTCCGGCGAGGACGCCGTCGCTCGTCCATACCCACAGCCGGTTGATGCCGTTCGGATTGCCGCGGTCCTGCCGCAGGTCCATCTCGTGCTCGATGCACACCCACTCGTCGCCGACGACCGGGGTGCCGCTCGTCGTCGCCCCGGTGTGATCCGGGCTCGGGCCGAAGTACAGGGCATCTCGGCCTGGGCCGACCGGCCAGCCCTCTGACTCGGGCTCCTGGTACGACGCGACGGTCGCGTCCGTGACCCCGACCGCGGCGTGCTCCGGCGACATCGGAGCGCCGATGTTGTTTCCCCAGAAGGTCATCGGCCGACTCGACCGCATCGGTTCGGCCTGCACGTCGAGTGCGTTCATCACGTACGGAATGAACGCCTTCGGACCGCCACCCGCGTTCGACGGCGCGTAGCCCGGACCGACGTACAGCATGTAGCGGACGTTGAGCTGGGCGATGTCGACCGTCGCGTCCGACCACAGGTTCGCGCCGCCGGCGAAGCCGCAGTACTCGGCGTTGCCGTCGGGGCCGCCGATCAACGTGTCGGGCGAGACCAACCGAATGCCGGGCGCGCCGCCGAAGCCACCCGTGGGCTCGACGGTCACGGCGCAGCCGTTGCCGTCGGTCACGCGTCGCCCGTAGTCACCGGTGCTCGGATCGAGCTCGAACACGGCTCCCGGGACCGACAGATCGATCGACGCCAGGCCGCCCCGGGTCACGCCGCTCTGCGGCCGGCAGCCGTCGGGCGGGATCCCGGTCGCGGCGTCGCTGCCCTCACTCGCGGGCGAGCTTCCACACGCACAACACGCACAAGCGATGCCGATCCACCGTAGGCCGCCCATCCCGACAGTCTAACGCACAAGGCGCGTTGTTCAGACCGACTCCTTCATCCCGCACATCATCGACGTGCGACACGCACGCGAGGAGCACATCTACACACTCGAGCTCGCGCCCTGCTCACTTGCCGACGATGTCGTCGTGCATCGTCGCGAGCTTGCCGATCAGCTCGTCCTGCTCGGCCTTGGGCACGTCAAATCTGATCATGCTCGCGACGAGATCCTCGACGAACGCGCGCCACTCGGCCTCGGTGATGGCCATGCCGGCGTGCGCGTCCTTCATGCTCTTGCCGGTGTACTTGCACGGCCCGCCGGTCGCCTCGCAGATCTGCTCGGTCAGCATCTGCTCGAGGTGCGCGACGTCGACCGTGGCGAAGCGCGCGCGGATGCGCGGATCCTTCGCGACGCGCTCCTCGACGAAGTCCTTCACGATGGCCTTGATCGCATCGAGCCTGCCGAGCCGGTCGTAGAGCGGCGTGGTTGGCGGCGGGGCCGCGGTCGGAGTCCGGGGCTGCTTGCTGCCGCAGGCGGCCGCGGCGAGCGCGAAGGCGAAGAGGAGCGAACGCATGAGACCTACGTACGGAGCTTCTGGCGGATCGGGTCGACCTTCCTGATCTTGTAGCCCGCGAGGAAGCCGATCGCCTTGAACCCGCGCGCCGCCCAGAATAGCAGCGCGAACGCGACGACGAGGAACAGCGGGCCGGCGAGCATGATCTTCGTCCACGGTACGGCGTCGGCGTCCTTGATGCCGGACATCAGCGTGTCGTTGATCTTGTCGAGCGCGAATTCGGCGACGAGCACGAACAGCAGCGGGAACAGCTGGACGAACAGCACCGACGGGATCGCCCACTTGAAGAACTTCCTGTGCGCACCCACGGCAACGCCGTCGTTGAAGCGCTGCTGGAAGATCTTCTGGCACTTGCCGAGGAAGAACGACATCGACAGGATCAACGTCGCGAGGTTCAGCGCGAGGAACAGCACGACGCCGAACAGCGTCAGGAACACGACGCCGCTCGATGCGCCCTCGACGAACTGCAAGTAGGTCACCGCGAGGCTGAAGTAGCCGAGCAGCGCGTCGAGCGCGGGCTTCACGATCTGGCCAAGGATCGCCGCCGACAGGATCGTCAGCACGGTGAGCACGACGACGGTACACGACGTCGCGAGCAGCTCGCCCCACACGCGCTTCATCGCCTTCTTCGTCGTCGCGCTGCCCGCGCCGACCTCGCCGGCCGCGGCGCGTACCGGCAGCTTGATGATCTCGGTCAGCGTCGGCCGGATCGCGAGCGCGAACAGCAGCATCGACACGACGAACAACACGATCGGCAGGATCTGGAACACGAAGTCGAGCTTCTTGAACATCTTCGCGACCGAGACGAAGACCTTGGCGTCCTCGACGATCTTCTTGCCGTTCTCGATCAGCAGCGCCGCGGGCTGCTCGTCGGAGTTGCCCTCGAGCTGCATCAGCGTCGGGACGAACAGCTCCCTGCCCATCACGATGTAGTCCTCGGCGTTCTCGTCGAGCGTGTCGAACGTGCCGCTCGCGATCGCGAGGCCAGGGTTCGTCGCGCTGCCGAGCGCGCCTTGCGCCGTCTTCATGCCGTACAGCACGCCGCCGAACAGGTTGACCGTGAGGAAGAACGTGACGGCCGCGAGCGCCGAGTACTTGAACATCGTGCCCTGCTTGCCCGGGTACTTCTTGCCGAGCACGAGCGGCATCGCGAGCAGGAGCACGCCGAGCAGCGAGAACGCGAACACGCCGATGGAGAACTTCTCCATCTTCCTCGCCGCGCTCCTCGCCATCTTCTTCTCCATCTTGGCGAGCACGACCTTCTTCACGACGCGCACGATCTTCTGGAAGTCGGCGGCCGTGATCGACGGCATCAGCTCGGCGTCGTCGGGACGCGCGTCGAGCACCTCGTCGACCTTCTCGGGGTCGATCTCCTCGACGTAGCCGGCGAGCGCGTCGGTGTACTCCTTCTCGAGCTCTGGATCGGAGGTGCCATCGCCGTCGGCATCGAACTTGACGTACGGCTCTTCGCCTTCGTCTGTGGTCGCTTCGTCGTGGGCAGGCTCCGCCTCGTGATGCTCGGCAGCTGGCTCGGCCGCAGCAGGCTCGCCGGCCTCGGTCGCGGCGGGCTCGTGGGCTTCGGCCGCGCCTGGATGCTCCTCGGCCTCGGCGGAGCCGTGATGCTCCTCGGCCGGCGTTCCCTCGGCGGGTTCCTGCGCCGGCTCAGCATGTTCAGCAGGTTGCGCCGACTCGTCGGCTGCGGGCTCGTCCTCTGCCCATGCCGGACCAAATGCGAGCACCAAGCCGAGAACCGCGAGCACCACCACCAGGCCACGCTGACGCATGGGGCCTCGTAGCCCGGTCCTGCGCGTCCGGTCAACGCCGAAGAATGCGAGCACCCGGTAGTGAGTCGCAAACTGACAGTTGACGGCGCATCAACACAACCCATGATGCCGCGCATGACCGATCTGGCAGGCAAGACCTTCGTCATCACGGGCGCGAACAGTGGAATCGGCAAGATCACGGCGAGAGAGCTCGCGAAGCGAGGCGGTCACGTCATCCTCGCGTGTCGGTCCGCCGACAAGACACAGGCGGTGATCGACGAGCTGAAGCAGGAGACCGGCAATGACAAGATCGAGTTCCTCGCACTCGATCTGTCGGACCTCGACTCGGTCCGCCGCTCCGCCGAGCAGCTGCTCGCGCGCAACCTGCCGATTCACGGCCTCATCAACAACGCCGGGTTCGCGCGCGGCCTCAAGGGACCGAAGGCGACGACGAAGCAGGGCTTCGAGGCGACGTTCGCGACGAACCACCTCGGCCACTACCTGTTCACGCGCATGCTGCTCGATCGGATCAAGCAGACCAAGGGCGCGCGCATCGTCAACGTGTCGAGCAAGTCGCACTACTCGGCGAAGAAGATCGACTGGGACGCGCTGCGCTCGCCGACGAAGTCGCTCGGCGGCCTCGACGAGTACGCGGTATCGAAGCTCGCGAACGTGCTGTTCACGAAGGAGCTCGCGCGCCGGCTCGAGGGCAGCGGCGTGACGACCTACGCCGTGCATCCCGGCGTCGTCGCGACGAACGTGTGGCGCGGCCTGCCGGCGCCGCTCGCGTGGGTCGCGCGCAAGTTCATGCTGACGCCCGAGCAGGGCGCGCACTCGACGATCAACTGCGCGACCTCGCCGCAGCTCGCGACCGAGACCGGCAACTACTACGACGCCGACGGCTCGCAGCGCCGCCCGGCGCGCCTCGCGAGTGACGAACAGCTCGCGAAGCAGCTGTGGACGAAGTCTGCGGAGTGGACCGGCCTGCCGGTCTGATAGTCTCGCGGGCATGAGCCTGCTCGCGGTGGCCGCGGTTCTGTCGACCATGCATTACGAAGGCGACGTCCCGGTGGCGGGCGGCGACTTCGTCGACGTGCCGTTCGCGGTGCCGGCTGGAACGGTCGAGATCCAGGTCACGCACTCCGACGGATCCGACTTCGTGATCCTCGACTGGGGTGTCTGGGGACCGGACGGCTTTCGCGGGTGGGGCGGCGGCCTCACCGACGACGCGATCATCGGCGTCGAGCAGTCGTCGCGCAGCTACCTGCCCGGCCCGATCACGCCCGGCACGTGGACCGTCGTGATCGGCAAGGCGAAGCTCGACACCAGCGGCGGCCACTACTCGATCGATGTCGTGTGCCGCGACAACGCGACGCTGCCGGTGCAGCCGAAGGCGCCGTTCTCGCCGGTCGTGCTGGCGAACGAGCGCCGCTGGTACAAGGGCGACTTCCACGTCCACTCGGTCCAGAGCGGCGACGCGAGCGCGTCGTTCGCCGACATCGCGACGCTCGCGAAGAGCGAAGGGCTCGACTTCGTCAACCTGAGCGATCACAACACGAGCTCGCAGCACGCGCTGATCGCGGCGATCCAGCCGAGCTATCCCGACTTCCTGTTCCTGCGCGGCAGCGAGATCACGACCTACTCGGGCCACGGCAACTCGGTCGGCACGTCGAGCTACATCGAGCATCGGCTCGGCCACAACGGCCGCACCGTCGCCGGCATCGTCGAGGACGTCGCGGCGCAGAACGCGATCTTCATCGTCAACCACCCGATGCTCGACCTCGGCGACCAGTGCATCGGCTGTGCGTGGGGCCACGTCGACGACACGCCGTGGGACAAGGTCGCCGGCATGGAACTCATCACCGGCAACTTCGAGATCGGCGTCCAGGCGTTCGTGCCGCGCG
>JABFXX010000126.1 GCA_013368795.1 Kofleriaceae bacterium | reverse complement strand
CGACGACGGCACCGGGCACGATGCCCGCGGTCGGTCGCGCACCGACGCCGATCATCCAGACGAACGAGGCGGCTGGGCTCGATCGCGTCGACGTTCACGATCTCGAAGAGAGCGCTCCGCGTCCGCGGTGGTCGGAGCCGGTGCTGCTCGCCGAGCTGATCGATCGCAGCCGAGATTCGAGCCGCGAGCTGCTCGCGCACGTGACCGGGGGCGGGGGCGTCGCCGACGAGATCGGCGACCTCGACGAGCTCGACGACGACATCATGTCGGGCGAGCCTGCACACACGCCGCCGCCGCACGTGTTGCGCGGCAATCGGCTGCAGGCGCTCGAGGACCTCGTCGAGCCCGAGGTTCCTGCGGAGCCTCCGCCGGCGCCGCCGAGCCGGCCGTCGAAACCGGAGCTGGACGATCGACCGGGCGGCGGTGGACGAGATTTCGCGCGGCAGCTGCGCGCGAAGATGTCGATGATGGCGCAGCGGCTGTTCCAGGGCGATAGCCCGGCGCAGCCCGCGGAGCACGGTCCGCGTCACGATCACCACACCGAGATCGATCTCGCGGCGCTTGCCGAGGAGCCCGCGCTCGAGGCGAGCGTCACCGAGATCGCGCGACTCGATCGCGGCGCGCCGCCGGAGATGACGACGTCGCCCGGGTCGTGGGACACGCAGGTGAGGGAGCGCGGGTTGCCCGACTCCGGCGAGATCGTGCGCGGCGTTTCGGATGCCGCGCTGATCCTCGCGCGCATGTTCGCGCAGAGCTTCACGGGGCGCGTCGGGTTCCGCAAGGACGACCACGAGAAGGTCGTGTACTTCGATCAGGGACGGCCGGTGTTCGCGTCGTCGAACGAGCCCGGCGATCGCATGGGCGAGCTGCTCGTGCGCGAAGGCAAGATCACGGCATCGCAGTACGAGCGCTGCCAGGTGCACGTCGAGCAGTCGGGGCGGCGGATGGGCGAGATCCTCGTCGACTTTGGCTATCTGAAGCGCCGCGAGCTTCTGCCTGCGGTGCGCCGCCACGTCGAGGACATCATCTACGCGCTGTTCGGCTGGGACCGCGGCCACTACCACGTGACGGCGGATCCGAACGCGTCGAGCGAGCGCATCCGGCTGTCGCGTCATCCGGCATCGCTGATCCTCGAGGGCATTCGTCGCAAGCTCGATCGCAGCGCGCTCGAGAAGTCGGTCGGCCCTGCGTCGACGGTGGTCGAGGTTCCGGATCGCGAGCGACTCGGCGGCATCATCAACACCGGCGACCTCGCGGCGGAGGAGCGCGCGGCGCTCGCCGCATTCGACGGCCAGGCGGATCTCGCGCAGGTCGCGCGCACGACCGGCCTCGACCTCGCCGACGTGCTGCCGCTCGCGTGGGGGCTCGTCGTGCTCGGGCTCGCGACCGCACGGCGCGCCGAGACCGACGCAGTCGAGGAGTCGACCGCGCTCGTTGGCGAGACCGACCTCGCGATCGATCGCGAGCGCGTGCGTGCGCGCTGGCAGCTCGTCACCGAGGCGGACTATTTCGCGCTGCTCGGCGTGCGCCGGGACGCGACCGCATTCGAGATACGGCGCGCGTACCAGGCGGCGAGGCGCGACTTCGCGGCCGACTGCTTTCCGGGTGATCTGAGGCGGGAGCTCGCGCGCGAGCTCGAGGAGATCGCGAGCGTGCTCGACGAGGCATTCCGCGTGCTGCGCGACGATCGGCTGCGCCAGACGTATCTGGCCAACTTGATCGAGTAGCGCCGGTATCGCGAGATCGCCGCGGACGATCTATGGTGCGCGCATGCGCGTCGTCTTCATGGGCTCGCCGGAGTTCGCCGTTCCGTGTCTCCGCGCGCTCGCGGGCGCACACGAGGTCGCGCTCGTCGTCTCGCAGCCCGACAAGCCGGCCGGCCGCGGCGGTCAGATGCACGCGCCCGCGGTGAAGGTCGCCGCGCTCGAGCTCGGCCTGCCGGTGATCCAGCCGAAGTCGGCGCGCACCGGCGAGCTGCAGAAGGCGCTCGAGGAGAGCGGCGCCGAGGTCGCGATCGTCGTCGCGTACGGCAAGATCCTGCCGAAGGCCGTGCTCGACGCGCTGCCGCGCGGCTGCCTCAACGTGCACGCGTCGCTGTTGCCGAAGTATCGCGGTGCCGCGCCCGTGCAGTGGGCGGTGATCGACGGCGAGACCGAGACCGGCGTCGACATCATGCAGCTCGACGAGGGCATGGACACCGGCGCCGTGCTCTACCAGCGCAAGGTCGCGATCGATCCCGACGAGACGTCGGGCGAGCTGCTCGCGAGGCTCGCGCCCCTGGGGGCCGAGGCGCTGCTTCATGCGCTCGACGAGCTCGCGGCCGGACGCGCGGTCGCGACACCTCAGGATCACAGCCGCGCGACGCACGCGCGCATGCTGACGAAGGCCGACGGCGCGATCGACTTCACGCAGCCCGCAGCGGCCGTCGCGTCGCGCATCCGCGGCGTCGATCCGTGGCCCGGTGCGCAGACGCTGCTCCGCGGCCAGGTCGCGAAGCTGTTCCGCGCGCGCCCGAGCGACAAGGCGTCAGGCACGCGACCGGGGACCGTGCTCGCGATCGACGACGCCGGCGTTCACGTCGCCTGTGGCACCGGCTCGGTGCTCATCCGCGAGATCCAGCCGCCGAATCGCAAGCGCATGCCGGCGCTACAGCTCGCGAACGGCCGGGGCATCGCCGTCGGCGACGTGCTCGAGATGCCGCGCCCGGAGCCGGCGTGAGCGTCGACGAGCGGCTCGCGTCGGTTGAAGGCGGGGAGGGCCACGCCGCGTCGCACGGGCTCGCCGCGCTGTATCGGCTCGTCGGGTCGCACGGCCTCGTCGCGCATTCCCGTGTACCATCGCAGCATGCGATCGCTCGCGATCCTCGTCGTGCTCGCGGGCTGCTGGACGAACAGCTCCACACCCGCGCCGGTACCGCCGAGCGAACCGCGCGCATCGCAGAACGTGCCGCACTACATTGCGCCGCCACCGCGCGAACCGACGCCGGAGGAGCAAGTGCTCCAGGCGATGTCAGACTTCATGGAGCGCATGTGCGCGTGCAGCGACATGACGTGCGCGGTGCAGGTATCGAACGATCTCACCGCATGGTCGCAGGAGCTCGCCCGCACTCGTCCGGACCCGCCGATCCATCTGGACCCGGAGCAGACGAAGCGCGCGGGCGAGCTCGGCATGCAGCTGGGCGAGTGCATGCAGCGCGCGGTAATGCCGCCGCCACTTCCGGCGTCGCCGCAACCCGGTCCGCCACCGCTGGATTCGCCGTCGTCGCCCTGAGCGTCGTCGGCCGGGACGTCCAATGGCCGCGCTGAGCCCGCGCCAGGTCGCACGCCGCGTGCTCGAGCGCGTCGAGAAGGGCGGGGCGTGGGCGACGCCAACGCTCGACGGCGAGCTCGCGCGCGCCGGCCTCGACGATCGCGATCGCCGCCTCGCATCCGAGCTCGTCTACGGCGTGCTCCGCCACAAGACGCGCATCGATCGGGCGCTCGCCGCGCACGCGCAGCTGAAGAAGACACCGCCGCGCGTGCTGCTCGCGCTGCGCGTCGCCGCGTACCAGCTGCTGTTCCTCGATCGCGTGCCCGCGTACGCCGCCGTCGACGACGCGGTCGCGGCTGCGCGCGAGGCCGGCGGCCAGAAGCTCGCGGGCTTCGCGAACGCGGTGCTGCGCAAGCTCGGCAGCGCGAAGGAACCGCCGCTGCCTGCAGGTGGACGCGACCGGCTCGAGATCGAGTACTCGCTGCCGGCGTGGATCCTCGACGAGCTCGTGCTCGCGAGCGAAGGCGAGGAGGCTGCGGTCGCGGCGCGTGCAGCGGCGTTTGCCGAACCCGCGCCGATCGTCGCGCGCGTCAATCGGCGCAAGACGACGCGCGATGCGCTCGCCACCGAGCTCGCCGCCGACGGCGTCACCGCGACGCCGATCGACATTGCGCTGCCGCCATCGCTCGCGGGCGGTCAGACGTCGGGCACGCCGACCGCGCTGCGGCTCGAAGGCCTCGGCGATCCGGCGCGCAGCAAGTCGTTCCTCGCCGGCGAATGGACCGTGCAGGACACCGGCGCGCAGCTCGTCGCCGAGGTCGCGGCGCCGCGCGCGGGCCAGCGCATCCTCGATGCGTGCGCCGGCGTCGGTGGCAAGTCGACGCATCTCGCCGAGCTGACGAACGACGCATCGCCGATCGACTCCGCCGACCTCAACGCGACGAAGCTCGGCCTCCTCGACGAGACCGCACAGCGGCTCGGCCTCACGTCGATCCGCCGCCATGCGGTCGACCTCCTCGATCCGAGTATCTGGAGCGGAACGCTCGCTCCCTCGTACGACCTGATCGTGCTCGACGCGCCGTGCTCGGGCCTCGGCGTGCTGCGCCGCCATCCCGATGCGAAGTGGCGCCTGAAGCAGGCCGATGTCGCGCGGCTCGCCGACCTCCAGCGCCAGCTGCTCGACGCGCTTGCACCTCACCTCGCACCCGGCGGCACGTTCGTGTACTCGGTCTGCACGTTCACGCGCGCCGAAGGTCCGGAGCAGGCGGCCGCGTTCGCGAAACGTCACGGCTTCCGGATCGTCGGCGAGCACCGCAGCTGGCCGCCGGATGCCGACGCGTTCTACATCGCGCGGCTTTCGCGAGACTGATCGAACGAACGAACGTTTTGTGACGGCGCGCGAAGCGACCCGTGCGATCGGCGCTATGGTTCGCGCATGGAAGACTTCGTGCAGAAGATGGTCGACAAGGTTGGCATCGACAAAGCGACGGCGGAGAAGGTCATCGCGTTCCTCAAGGACCACGCGGACGACGCCGTGAAGTATCTGCAGTCGTCGGGCGTCGCCGACAAGTTGCCCGGCGGCCTCGGCGACAAGCTAGGCAAGCTTTTTTAGCGAGCTCTCGCGGCCTCGCCGCGACGGCGCAGCTCCGCGATCGTCGCCGCGTAGTCCTTCGTGCCGAACACGCCCGAGCCCGACACGATGACGTTCGCGCCGGCCTGCACGACGAGGTCGACGTTATCGACCTTGATGCCGCCGTCGACCTCGATCTCGACCGTGTAACCGCGCTCGTCGATCATCCGGCGCAGCAGCGCGATCTTCTCGAGCGCGCTCGGGATGAACGACTGACCGCCGAAGCCCGGGTTGACGCTCATGATGAGCACGGAGTGGATGTCGCGCAGGACCCACTCGATGTGCTGCAGCGGCGTGGACGGGTTGAGCACGACGCACGGCAGCTTGCCGAGATCGCGGATCTGGCCGACGGTGCGGTGCAGGTGATGCGCGGCCTCGGCGTGGACGCCGATGATGTCGGCGCCGGCCTTCGCGTAGGTCGCGACCCAGCGGTCAGCGTCCTCGATCATGAGGTGAACGTCGAGCGGCAGCTTCGTCGCGCGCCGCACGGCTTCGATGACGACCGGTCCGATCGTCAGGTTCGGCACGAAGTGGCCGTCCATCACATCGACATGGACGTAGTCCGCGGTCTCGATCGCGGCGACCTCCTCGGCGAGGCGGCCAAAGTCTGCACTGAGGATCGACGGGGCGATACGGATCGGGAGCACGCCCGGACCCTACCACCCGCGGCTGTCAGTAGCCGCCGAACAGATCCGTGAGACGCACGTCGAGCGCGGTCGCGACCTTGAACAGGCTCGACACCGACGCGCTCGACTCGGCGCGCTCGATCTGGGAGAGCAGCGACACCGAGAGGTTCGTACGCCGCGCCATCTGCTTGAGCGTGAGGCCGCGCGCCTTGCGCAGGTCGCGGATCTGGCGGCCGATCGCCGCGTGCAGCTCGTCCTCGCGACGGAGCACGAGGCCCTTCTTCTTCGCGATCCGCGCGATCACGTCGCGGAACTCGGCGGGCGTGAACGGCTTGTGGATGTACGCCGAGACCTCGTGCTGGATCGCGGTCGTCGCGGTGTCGAGCGACGGATGGCCGGTGAGGATGATCACGGCGATGTCGTCGTCGACGGCGCGGATCTGCGCGAGCAGATCCAGGCCGGAGACCTTCGGCATCATCAGGTCGAGCACGACGAGATGAAACACCTCGTCGCGAATGCGCTCGACGGCGAGGCTCGGATCACCGAGCGTCGTGACGTCGAAGCCCTCGGCCCCGAGGAAGTCCTGGAGGTATTCGAGGATGTCGGGATCGTCGTCGACGACGAGCACCGATAACTTCGACGATGTTTTCAAGGCGGCCCCGCTCACCACGTTTACAATCTACCGCGGAAACGGTGCCGAAAAAACGAACCGCGGAGGACCTTGTTAGATCCTCCGCGGTAGTCGGGGCGACAGGATTTGAACCTGCGACTCCTTGGTCCCGAACCAAGTGCGCTACCAGGCTGCGCTACGCCCCGGGAAGGGTGTGGTTAGGTACCCCGCGCCGCGCTGGCTGTCAACGGGTACAGGTCTACTAGCGACGGAGAACGGGTAGGGCGAGATGCAGGCCGATCTCCACGAAGCCGCCCAGGTCAGATACGGCGCCGACGCGGACAAACGGCGTCACGCCGAGGAATCCCCATACGCCGACCGAGCCGCCGAGCCGGGGATGCGAGAGATCGGACAGCTCCAGGTGCGGCCCCGCCGATAAGCCGACCATCCTGCCGGCGTGCGTTCCGGCGAGCACGTCGAGCCAGAGCCGACCGCCGCCGCGCTGGGTCCATCGGCTCGCGCCGAAGGAGGCGCCGATCGCGCCGAGCAGCGCGCTCTCGCGGACACGAACGACGCTCGCCGACGCGCCGATCGTCGAGTCCCAGTCCGCATCGATGTGACTCGCGGCCCCAGTCGGCCCCAGCCATAGATAGAGGCCATCGAGGTCCCAGCTCGGCCGGTGCTGAACCGGCGCCACCGCCGGACCCCCGCGTCGCGCGGGCGGATCTGGCTCGATCTGCGTCGGCGTGAAGGTCGCCGGGTCGGCGTGCGCAACATTCGTACTCATTACTTTCAAGAAAACCGCGAACATGAACGCGGTCCCACCGGGGAATCGTGTCCCCAGGTTCAAAGGCGCCACCGAAACACTTTCACGTCGCATCCGTGTAGAATCAGTCGGTAAACAGGTCTGACTCGGGGCGGGCTCGTTGTTTGCTTGAGGAGCGACGACGGGTCTACCGATGTTCGTTGCGCAAGTCCCTGGCGAGATGTCGAACTTGGCCATCCAGCAAAGCGTCCCGGTCGGTCCGGGCGCGATGGTACCACCCGGCCTCGAACGAGCCTACGCGTTGATCCGCGGACTGCCGCTCTTCGAAGGCATCCCCGATCAGGACCTGATCGCGGCGATGAGCCAGGGTGGCATTGCCCACCGCCAGCTCGAGCGCGACATGTTCGTCCTCGATCCGATCGGCCTCGCGCACGGCCAGCCCGCGCCCGTCGTCTATGTCGCCCGCGGCCAGGTCGCCGCCGGCGTGTTCACCGAGAACGAGCTGTCGGAGCGCCGCGCCGCCCAGCTCGCGCACGAGAACGCGACCAAGGAAGAGCGCGAGGCCGAGTCGCTGATCAAGCCGCCGCCGCTCGCGCGCATCGCGCTGAAGAACGTCGCGCTGTTCATGGAGGGCGACCTGTTCAACTCGGGCGCGCTGTCCGCGGCGCGCGGCCAGCCGATGGCGTTCTACACGTCGGCGCCGTCGATCCTCGTCTCGCTCGATCACCGCTGGATCGCCGAGCTCGCGGTCCGTCACCCGCCGTTCGAGGCGCGCCTGCGCCGCGCGCTGTCGATCTCGCGCGAGCGCCTCGCGTGGGTGTCGGGCGTGAAGCAGGAGCTGCTCGACTTCTTCGTCCGCCAGGGCATCAGCGTGTCGGGCGAGATGGTGCGCGTGCGCCAGCTCGGCCTGTGCATCGACTGCAAGCTGTGCGAGGAGGCGTGCGAGGAGCGCTACGGTGCGCGCCGGCTGACGCTGGGTGGCTACCAGCTCGGCATGCTCGACTTCATTTATACATGCCGCACGTGCACCGATCAGCGGTGCATCGATCCCTGCGCGTACGACTCGATCAAGTTCGACGAGGAGCGCAAGGAAGTCGTCATCAACGAGTCGACGTGCACCGGCTGCACCGCGTGCGCGCAGAGCTGCCCGTACGGCGCGATCGACATGGTCGAGATCGAGCCCGAGGCGCCGACGTTCAAGCAGCAGTTCCTGAACCGCCTCGACAAGAAGAGCGCGCTCAAGTTCGGCCCGGGCACCGGCCGCGTCGCGCGTGCGCGCCGCATCGCGAACAAGTGCGACCACTGCTTCGCGTACGGCGATCAGGCGTGCGTGTCGGCGTGCCCGACGGGCTCGCTGATCGAGATCAACGCCTACGATCTGTTCCGCGAGCGCTCGCCGGCGATGGCGCAGCTCGCGCGCCACGGCTTCGATGCGGATCTGACGAAGCGCGACCGCAAGGAAGTGCTGCCCGTCCTGCCGTTCACCGAAGGCCTCGACGTCCGCTCGGGCGGGCTCGCGAAGGTCAAGCGCGGCCGTTACGCGCCGCTGTTCATGTGGCTCATCGGCCTGCTCGCGTTCATGGTGGCGACCGGCGAGGTCCTGCTGCGCCTGTACGCGCCGTCGATGTCGTACGAGTACAGCGTCCTCAAGGCGAGCCCGGAGTTCCGCGACCTGCCCGAGGCCGCGATCCTCGAGCAGATCACCTACCGCGCGGGTCCAGGCCTGTCGGTGTGGTGCGGCCTCATCGGCGTCGGCCTCATGATCATCGCCGCGATCTATCCGATCTTCAGGCGCATGAAGCTGTTCCGGTGGATGGCTTCGAACACGATGTGGTTCGACTTCCACCTGATGGCCGGAACGATCGGACCGATGTTTGTCGCGCTGCACTCGGCGCTCAAGCTCGACACGTGGGTCTCGGCCGCGTTCTGGAGCATGGTCATCGTCGTCATCTCCGGCTTCCTCGGCCGCTACCTCTATACGCAGGTGCCGGAGCTATCGTCGGGCGTCGAGCTCGAGGAGCTCGATCACCAGCGCGCGTTCGAGAAGGCGCGGCCGATGATGCCCGTCGCGCTCGCCGAGCTCGATCGCGAGCTCGCGGAGCACCGCGCGCGCGCGCAGAGGGTCGCGATGACCCCGAGCGTCGGCTATGCGCTGTTCTGGCTGCTCGGCCAGGATCTACGTCGCCTGCCGTTCATCATCCCGTTCGTCGATGATTTTGCAGGTTACAGACGCCGGCACCGGTTAAAGCAGCTCGGCGTCGAAGACCGCCGTCTGCGCAAGGATCTGTCGCGACGCACGGCTCGACTCATCGTCATCGGACGGCGGCAAGTTGTCGCGCCGAAGGCGCAGCTCCTTCTCAACTCGTGGAAGAAGGTCCACGTCCCGTTCACGATCCTCCTGACCGCGTTCTCGGCCGTTCACATCTGGGATGCGTGGTCGGGTGCCTGGTAGAGTACTCGCGATGCGCGCCGTCTGGGTGATCGCGCTGGCCGTGGTCGTACTGCTCGTGCGCCCAGCTGTCGCTGACTTCTTCACGAGCTCGCCGGGCCAGCTATCGCAGAGCCACGCGGCGCTCGACAACGCGAACCAGTGCAATGACTGCCACGTCAACGGCACGAAGGATCTCGACAACAACAAGTGTCTCGACTGCCACGATCACAATGATCTGAAGGCGCGGATCGCGAGCGGGAAGGGCTACCACGCGTCGAGCGCGGTGAAGGGCAAGAGCTGTCAGAGCTGCCACCTCGAGCACAAGGGGCGCGGCTACGACATCATGGGCTGGAAGTCGGTCGCCGGCGGCCAGAAGCAGTTCAACCACGACCTCACCGGCTGGCCTCTCAACGGCAAGCACACGCAGACCGACTGCGAGAAGTGCCACCGGATCAAGAACCAGCAGGGCCTCAAGACCTATATGGGCACCGACAAGCTGTGCGGTGCCTCGGGCTGCCACAACAGCGATCAGCCGCACAAGTTCGTCCGCAAGGACATGCTCGCGTGCGAGCGCTGCCACAGCGAGAGCGTGTGGAAGCCGGCGAAGTCGACGTCGAACATGAAGTTCAACCACGACGACAAGAAGGACGCGGCGATGCCGCTGTTCGGCAGCCACAAGGATGTCGCGTGCGCGAAGTGCCACGCGAAGTCGGTGTTCGATCTGCCGTTCGCAAAGCCCGACGCGTGCGGCAACAGCGGCTGTCACACGAGCCCGCACGACGGTCACCTCTACGGCAAGCGCGACTGCGAGTGGTGCCACTCGCCGACGTTCAAGACGCTCAAGGAGCAGAACTTCGACCACACCGAGAAGACGCGCTTCGACCTCGGTCCCGCGCACAAGAGGATCAAGTGTTACGACTGCCACACGAAGGCGCTCGGCGAGAGCAAGCCAAACGGCGCCTGCGAGAACTGCCACGCGAAGGACAGCCACCACCAGGATCGGTTCAAGCAGTTCGGTGATCCGCCGAAGTGCAACGTGTGCCACCCGTCGGGCGGCCCGAAGTTCACGCCGAAGGTGTTCAACCACGGCAGGAACACGAACTTCAACCTGACCGGCAAGCACGCCGACGTGCCGTGCCGTTCATGTCACCGCGGCAAGAGCCCGTCGGACTTCGAGCGGTTCACGAACATCGTCTCGGCCAACGGCAAGGTCGAGTGCATGAGCTGCCACGAGCACAAGAACGTCCACGAGGGCAAGTACAAGGACAACAAGTGCACCGACAAGACCGGTGCCAAGGGCTGTCACAGCGACGCCGGCAAGCTCGAGTTCAACTACAAGAACCTGACCGAGCGTTATCACGGGCCGCAATCGAACTTCCCGCTCGTGAAGGGCCACAAGGGCGTGCCGTGCACCGACTGCCATACCGGCCGCAAGAACAAGGGCACGACGACGTTCGACAAGATCCCGACGGATTGCAACGCGAACGGCAAGTGCCACGAGGACTCGCTACACCGGGGCACGCTCGGCGAGCAGTGCGAGGCCTGCCATACCTCGGGAGTCTGGGACGCGCTCAAGTTCGATCACAACGAGCCGTTCCCCGCCGACGCCAAGGGCGAGGTGAAGAGCTTCCCGCTCAAGGGCGAGCACCTGAAGAACGAGTGCGAGGACTGCCACGGTAAGAACCGTCAGTTCGCGCAGACGCCGGCGCAGTGCTCGGCCGCGGGCTGCCACGCCGACGACGACGCGCACAAGGGCCGCCTCGGCGACAAGTGCGAGAAGTGCCACGTCGAGACCGGCGACAACATCTTCAACCACAACACGATGAGCGCGTTCCGCCTCGACGGTAAGCACCTCGAGGTCCGGTGCGCGGACTGTCACCCCTCGATCACGTTCAAGCCGCGGCCGCAGACCTGCTTCGGCTGTCACCCCGAGCCGGCCGTGCACAAGGGCCAGTACGGCACCGCGTGCGAGCAGTGCCACACGACGCGCACGTTCACCGATGTGAAGCCGCTGCACGACGTCGGCGACTTCTCGCTGAAGGGCATGCACGACAGCATCGCGTGCGAGCGCTGCCACAAGGACAACCGTCCGCTCGCCGGCTCCGGCAACCTGTGCATCAACTGCCACCGCCAGGACGACGTCCACAACAACTCGCTGTCGCCGAAGTGCGGTGAGTGCCACACGCAGTGGTCGTTCACGCCGGCGCGGTTCGATCACGCGCGCGTCGGCTGTAACCTGACCGGCCTGCACCGCACGTTCGCCTGCGCCGATTGCCATCGCGCCGGCAACTTCGTCGGTCTGTCCTCGCAGTGCGTCAGCTGTCACCGCGACGATGCGGCGCGCAAGACGGACGACGCGCACAAGACCTACACGAACTGTTCGAGCTGCCACAACCCGAACTTCTGGTCGCCGCAGCAGACGTCGGGCATGTTCGGTCGAGAGAGCGTGTGCCGATGAAGCGCGCGATCGCGATCGCGCTCGTCCTCGCCGCGCTGCCGCCGGCGGCACGCCACGCGTTCGCGCGCGGAGATGACGAGGAAGAAGAGGCCAGCGACGACGAGGACGAGGATACGGGCGACGACGAGGAGGACGAGGACACCGAGGACGAGGGCTCGGGCTCGGCCAAGGCGAAGCCCGCGGCGAAGACGGAGGACGAGGAGGAGGAAGAGGACGTCTCCGACACGTTTCTCCGCCCGAAGCAGAACCTCACCGGTCACGACAACGGTACGAACAAGAAGGTCGGCGAGTTCGAGCGCGATCGGTTCTTTGTCGACAAGGTCGACAGCGCGAAGACCGAGAAGGGCACGCTCGTCCAGGGCAGCCTCTCCTCGAGCACGTTCTTCTACGGCGAGAAGGGCGGGGCGTATCCGACCGCGACGCCGACCGGCAACAACGACGGCGTGGCCCGCCTGTTCACCGAGCTGCGCCTGCAGACCGACTTCCGGCACATCGCGGCGAGCCGGTGGGACGCGCGGGTCGACGCGCGTGCGCGGTTCGTCAGGATTCCGGGGAACGACATCCTCGTGGACGGCACCGCCACGCCGGAGAACACGATCCAGTCGGGACTCACCGGCAAGAACGAGTACGACATCCGCGAGCTGTGGCTGACGCGTGTCGGCAAGCGCAGCGACATCTTCCTCGGCCGCCAGTTCATCCCCGATCTCGGCGGCGTGAAGATCGACGGCCTGCGCATCGACTACGCGAAGTCGTCGAAGCTGACGCTGATCGGCTTCGGCGGCCTGTTCCCGGTGCGCGGCTCGCGCTCGATCGACACCGACTACATGCCGCTCAAGACGCCCGACGGCAATCCCGCGGGTCGGTTCGTCGCGACCGGCGGCTTCGGCGGCGCGTATCGCACGGTCAACGCTTACGGTGCGCTCGGCGGCGTCGCGCAGGTGCCGCTCAAGGCAGAGCAGCCGCGGTTCTTCGTCACGAGCAACGGCTACCTGCGCAGCGGCAGCAAGCTCGACCTCTATCACTTCGCGATCCTCGATCTGCTCGGCTCGGCCGCGGCGGATTCGCCCGGTCACGTCCAGCTGACGAACCTGTCTGCGGGCGCGAACCTGAAGCCGAACGCTCGGCTGCGGCTCACCGCGAGCTTCAACCGCGTCGACACCGAGACGCTCAATGTCCAGGCCGGCGCGTTCCTCGGCACCGTCGACTACGTGCCCGGTACGCCAACGAACGGCGGCAACACGGTCGTCCAGAACGAGGCATTCCTCGTCCGCCTCGCGACGAACTCGGCGCGCGCCGGCGTGTCGGCCGGCCTCGGCAAGCAGCAGCGCTTCGAGCTCTCGACGGCGGTGTCGTATCGCATGCGGCCGGCGTTCACGCTTCGCCCCGGCGATCCGAACGGCGCGGGCATCAACCTGCCGGCGGCGAAGAGCGTCGAGGTGTGGGGCTCGTTCGTCGATCGCCATTCGATCAAGGACGCGCGGCTCGCGCTCGACGTATCGCGCTCGTTCGGCGTCGGCGATGTCGCGTTCCAGCGCAGCGAGGCGCTGATCGTCCGCGGCACCGCGCAGCGCGAGCTCGCCGGCGGCAAGGGCGAGTGGGAGGCTGAGGTCGCGTACACGCAGGTGATCGACAGCGTGCTCGGCATGGGCCTCGGCTGTGGCTCGGCGACCGACATCAAGGATTGTTACGGCTCGTCGAACAACACGCTGATCTCGGCGGGCGGCCAGATCTTCTATCGCCTGCGCCGCGACTGGTTCACGATCGCGACGCTGCACGTCATGCGGATCACGAACACGCGTAGCGACGGTGTGGTCGATCCCGCGATCGTCGGTGCGACGGGCTTTCTCCGCATCGCGAAGCGCTTCTGAACTGCAACTTCGCGAGCGCACCTACATCGGTGCCTGTAACACGAGGCGTGACAGGCGAGATGTGCAAGCTCTCGTAATCGCATGACCTTTCGTGCGGTACGCGGCTTGCGATGTTGTCGGGTCGAACCCACAGGGAGGGCTTCGATGAGACTCGTTTCGGTTACCTTTGCTGTCGCACTGCTCGCGCTTTCGCTCGCTGCTTGCACCTCGGGAGAGGGCAAGGACTTCGACGATGTTCCGGCCGAGCCGGCGCTGAATCAGGAAGAGCAGGCGGCGCTGCCCACGGACGAGGAAGCGATTCACCACGCGGAGCTCGAGGCTGCACTCGCGGCCGAGGTCCCCGAGGACGATGCGTCGAACTTCGACACCGACGACACGACGAACATCATCGATGGCGAAGTGTTCGACGACGAGGCTGCGTCGGCCGCGCCGAACACGATCGCGTTCCAGCCGCTACTCCACTCGGGTCTTCACCCGCGCGCCTCGGATGCGCTCCGCGCCGCCGGTGTCGCCGCCTGGCGTATCACGCAGACGATCGGCAACGCGCCGGCGTCGGCGGGCACGCACGCGGCGGATGGCTCGGTCAATGGCCGCTCCTACAGCGCGGCGACGGACATCAGCGTGTCGGGGCTGTCGACGACGCAGATCCACAACCTGCTCGAGAAGCTCGCGAAGCAGGGCTTCGCGGTCTGGTACCGCAAGAACGGCGCCGACGGGTGGAGCGGCGCGAACCACATGCACATGGTCTACGCGAACTGCAAGATGAAGTCGTCGCTGCGCTCGCAGGTGCGGTCGTGGCTTGCCGGCCGCAACGGCCTCGTCAGCAACACGACCTACAGGTTCCACACGTTCAGCGCGTCGGCGAAGGCGACCGTCAAGGCGAAGTACGAGATGAGCAAGTCGGGCACGACGAACGGCGGCGCGGGCGTCCCCGGTCGCGTCAACACGGCCGGCGCACCGCTCAACGTGCGCTCGGGAACGACGCTGTCGAGCGCGGTCGTCGGCTCGGTCGCCGACGGCGCGTACGTCACGATCAGCTGCCAGAAGACCGGCGCCTCGGTGAAGGGCACGTACGGCACGACGACGCTGTGGGACAAGATCGGCAGTGGCTACGTGTCCGACGCGTTCATCTCGACGGGCTCCGACGGTCGGGTCGCGCCGAACTGCCCCTGACGCCCGTTCCTGAGAGATAGTCCGGCGCATGTCAGCCGGAACTGTCTCCGTCGAGCGGCGCGGTCATGTCCTCCTGATGGGGCTCGACCGCGTCGCCAAGCGCAACGCGTTCGACCTGCCGATGTGGGACGCGCTGTGCGATGCCTACGCCGAGCTCGAGCGCGATGCCTCGCTCCGCGTCGGCGTGCTCCACGCCAAGGGCGATCACTTCACGGGCGGTCTCGACCTCCCGCAATGGGGAGCGAAGTTCTCGTCGGGCGCTTGGGACATCAAGGCAGGCGGTCTCGATCCACTGGGCTTGTCGGGCCCGCGCGTGGGCAAGCCCGTCCTCTCGGCTGTCCAGGGCACGTGCCTGACGATCGGCATCGAGCTCATGCTCGCGACCGACATTCGCATCGCCGCGCGGACGACGCGCTTTGGCCAGATCGAGGTCAAGCGCGGCATCTATCCGGTCGGCGGCGCGACGCTGCGATTCCCACGCGAGGTCGGCTGGGCGAACGCGATGCGCTGGCTCCTCACCGGCGACGAGTTCGATGCCGCGGAGGCGTACCGCATCGGTCTCGTCCAGGAGGTCGTCGAGCCGGGCGAGCAGCTCGCGCGCGCGATCGCGCTGGCCGAGGTCATCGCCGCGCAGGCGCCGCTCGGCGTCTACGCGACGCTCGCGTCGTCGAGAGCCGCGATTCCGAGCGCCGAGGTCGCCGCAGGTACGCGCCTCATGCCCGACCTGCAGCCGATCATGAAGAGCGCCGACGTGCAGGAGGGCCTGCGCGCGTTCATGGAGCGGCGACCGGGGAAGTTCGAAGGTCGCTGAGCGGTATCCTTGGCCGTGATCGATGTCCGCCGGCTCCTGGTGTGCTGCCTCGCCGGCTGCTCGTTCGACCATGGTGCGCTCGCGCCCGACGGCGCGCCCGACTCGCTGCCCGATGCTGCGCCGACGATGGCGACGCTGTTCGTCGCCGACTATCAGGCAGGTCAGCTGCATCGCATCCAGCTCGCGCGCGGCGCCGAGCCCGCGATCACACTGTCGCTGGCGCTTCCCGGTGCGCTGTCGCCGGTGTACCTGCCGGCGACCGGCGAGCTGCTCGTCGGCGAGCTCGCGAACGCGCGCATCGATCGGTTCGCGACGCCGCTCGCGACGCCGATGTTCGATGATGCGATCACCGGCGTCGGTCTCGATGCGAACATCTCGAAGATGGCGGTCGTCGACGGCGAGCTATGGGTGACGAACCCGCTCGGCGCGAATGTCGATCGGCTCGCGTTCGATGCGGCCGGCACACCGTCGATGGTCGACGCGGTCGGCGTCGTCAACGGCCGCGGCCTCGTCTACGTGCCGGCGACGCGCGACGTCTTCGTCACGCAGTGCTGCAGCACGAACGTGATCCAGCACTACGTGTTCGACAATCACGTCGTCGCGACGAAGGAGCCGGTCTCGGACAACGGGCTCAACAACCCGCACGGTCTCGTCATGCTGCCGTGGTTCGAGCTGCTCGTCGCCAATGCCGGCGACAGCTCGATCCTGCGGTTCCGGATCGACGGTGCCGGCAACGCTACGCCGAACGGCGTGATCACCGGCAACGGCCTCTCGGTGCCGATCGACCTCGCGCTGACGCCGTGGGGCGAGCTCTACGTGACGAACCTCGGCACCGGCACGCTGTCGCGGTTCACATTTGACGAATCGCACACCGCCGTCGCAGGTGGGACGTTCGCGATCCCCGGCGCCATCGCGCTCGCGTGGACCGCGCTCGTCGAAAGCGAATAGTGGCACGGGTTCTGCTGTTAGCCTTGCTCCGATGCAGCTGCCTTCGGCCGGACACTCGTTGTCTTCGACGGCGAAGCGGTTCGCGATCGCGATGGTCTCGCTCTCGGCCGTTGGACTCGCTGGCACGTATCTGATGCGACTCGTGCCGATCTGGCCGTGCGCGCTGGTCGAGCACTTCGCCGTGCAGATGGCGTTTGGCGGGATCGCGGTGACCGCGCTGGCCGCGGCGATGCGCCTGCGCGGCTACTTCGACGTCGCGGTCGTCGCGACGCTGCTCCATGCGCTGCCGGTCGTCCGCGATCAGGTCGCCGAACATCGCGTCGTGCCCACGGGCACCAACGTCCGCGTGCTCGTGCTGAACGTCCACACGTCGAGCACGAGTTACGCGGCGGTCAGGCGCCTGATCGACGACGTCCAGCCCGACGTGCTCGGCCTCGTCGAGGTCGACCAGCACTGGCTCGACAAGCTGGCGCCGTCGACATCGCGGTTTGTCGGCAAGATCGAGCATCCGCAGGACGACAACTTCGGTGTCGCGCTGTACGCGCGCGAGGCATTCGAGGGCTCGATCGAGTGGCTCGGTAGCGCGTTGCCGACGGCGGTCGCGAACGTCTCGGTCGAGGGCACCAGGCTGTCGGTGATCCTGACCCATCCGATTCCGCCGGTGTCGTCGGAGCAGCTCGCCGCGCAGGAGCGTCAGCTCGCCGCGGTCGCCGATCGCGTCCACGAGCTCGGCGGGCCTGTCGTCGTGATGGGCGATCTCAACGCGACGCCCTGGTCGTCGCCGTTTCGCGACTTCGTCGCGCGGAGCGGGCTCTGCGACAGCCGCGCCGGATTCGGGCTGCAGACGAGCTTTCCCGCGTCCTCGACGATCCTGCGCATACCGATCGATCACGTGCTGACCTCGTGCAACGTCGGCATCGCCGATCGACGGATCGAGCGCGATGTCGGCTCCGACCACCTGCCGGTCGTGGTCGAGCTCGTGGTTTCGCGCGAGTAGCGATCGCGGGAAGATCGGGAACCGGCCGCGTCATGGTGGCGTGGAGCGAGAAGATGAAAAGGAGTTCGCGCGCCGTCGCCTCGTGCAACGCAAGGCGGCCATCGGCGATGCGGCGACGGTCGGCGTACCCGGCCATGGCTCGTTGTCATCGCAGCTGCCGTCCGGATCCAACGGTCCGTACACGGGCTCGCTGTTCGGAGGCGGCAGCGCGCTACCGACGACGTTGCAGCGCAAGTTCGAAGGATCGCTCGGCGCCGATCTTTCGGGCGTGCGCGTCCACACCGGCGCGGAGTCGGCGCAGTCGGCGCGCTCGCTCTCGGCGCGCGCGTACACCGTCGGGAACGACATCCATTTCGGCGCCGGTCAGTACGATCCGTCGTCGCGCGCAGGCGAGCACCTGCTCGCGCACGAGGTCGCGCACACGGTGCAGCAGGCCGGCGCTGGGCCGTCGGTGCAACACAAGCTCGAGGTGAGCCAGCCAGGCGATGCGTGCGAGCTCGAGGCCGACAGCGCGGCCGATGCGATGCTCTCCGGGGCGCAGTTCTCGATCTCGCCGGCGGCCGGCGTGCAGCGCTCGATCATGCGCACACCCGACGACGAGCCGGCCTCCGTCGGGCCGGAGACGCATGCCGATGGCGGCGGTGGGACGACGACCGATGGCGGCGGCGGGACGACCACCGCCGAGACGCGCGGCAGCGACTCCGCGACGGGGGAGACCGGCGGCGGCGACTCGGCCACCGGCGGCGGCGACTCGGCCACCGGCGCGGGTCGGATGGTGAACACGACGTGGACGATCAACTACGACCAGGTCCACACCGGGAACGGCACCGCGGCGCAGGCGCGGACGGGAGATTCCGCGTTGCACGTGACGTACTTCGGCGTCCATCCCGACAGCGGGACGATCACGCCGAACACGCCGTTCAGCGGCTACAACCTCCAGCCGGCGGGTCGCGTGACGATGGGCTCGCGCATGCACCCGCAGGGGCAGGGCGGCGAGGCGAGCGCAGGCGTGTCGTATGTCCGTCGCCGCAGCGTGAGAATTCGCGTCGAGGGCGATCGCGCGGCACTTGCCGCGCACGGCGGACGCGCCGCGCTCGAGCGCGGTGTCGGCAGCGCGATCCGTGCACGGGTTGGCGGCGCGGTCGACTCGGGACTCTTCGACGACGCCAGCCTCACGCAGTTGCTTCCGGAAGCGGCGCGCGCGGCCGGGATTCACGTGACTGCGGGCTCGCGCGAGGCAGCGCGCGCGATGCTCAGCACCGAACCGCTGCGCTATCCCGCGATCCACCGCGATGGCCAGCAGATGCACGTCACGGTGAGTGTACCGAACGCGGAGCTCGAAGTCGGCGCGACCGAGGAAGACGGGCACGAGTCGGAGACGACGGCCGGCAGCAGCGACTCGCTGACGACGCGCGATGAGACCGAGACGACGACCACCAGGGAAGTCGCGACTCGCTTCACGAGCTCGGTGCAAGCATCGCTCGAGACGGCGGTGACACGATTCGCGGAGACGGCGACCCAGTGGTTCTTCAGCGGCCGCCTGCGCGATACATGGTCGACGGAGCTGCGCGGTGAAGGCGAGGGCACGCTGACGACCGGCGTCGGCGGCGAGCTTCCGCTGGGCACGATCCTCGAGGCGGCAGAGCTGGGTCCGCTGGCGGCTCTTCTGGGCGACGCGGCCAACATCTCGTTGAACCTGAGCGGTACGCTACGCGCGCTGTTCGGGTTCTCGACGGGCAACGTCATCGAGGGCGAGCTGCTCGCCCACTATCAACGCACGCACACCGAGCGGCTGGAACGCCAGATTCGCGCGAGCTTGACGGTGCAGTGGGAGACCCAGTGGTCGTCGCAGTTCACGCACGCGCTTCGCGTCGCGCATGGCGCCGATCATACGGGTGCCACGAGCGACGGGACACGCACCACGGATCACCGCCGCTCCGAACGCAGCACCGTCGGTCACGGCTCGTCGAGCTCGGCGCCGCACCCGACGCTCGTGCTCGGCAATGCGGTCGCAGGGCCGGAGGCGCCGCGCGTGCCGACGCGGATCGAGTAGCCGCTAGGGATCGGCGTTGCCGGCCCCGACGTCGCGGACCTGCGAGTAGAGCAGCGCGTCCTCGAGCACGTTGCGCGCGATCCAGTCGTCGCCGCCACCCGGCGGCGGCGGGGGCGGCCGGCAGCAGTCGCCGATCATCGGCTGTCCGCTCGGGACGAGCGCGCGGAAGGTCGAGAGCTGCTTATCATCCTTCAGGATCGCCCCCCAGACGATCGTGCCGGCGCCGGGATCGACAAGGAACGCCCAGTGGCGCCCCGCCGTGTACGGGTCCTTCTGGTCCATGAAGAGCTGGCCGGGGCCGGCTTGCGGCGTCTGGCCGGTCCACAGCGCCAGCTTGGGCAGCTTCGCATCGGGATAGTTGCCGCCTGGGTTGCACTCTTCCAGACCTTGCCGCGTGGCGGCCGTATTGGGCTCGGTTTGACATGCAGCTAGCGCGAGAACACAGCTCGCCGTAATCCACCTCTTCATACTCACTCCTTGGTTTATGGTCCGGACAGGGGCCGGTGCAGCTGCTCGACGCACTGCCCGCCTGATCTTCCGGACCATGGCGAAGCGGGATGTTTTACGGGAAGACGCGGCGGGGGCTTCCGTCTTGGAGAGTGCTACGCAAGTCGAGACTTGGAGCACGGCTCATGGCGAGTATCTCCGTGGACTTGCACGGCGACTTTGTCGCGACCACTCTGACCCCGAAGACCTCGTTCAGGACACGCTCGTGCGCGCGCTCACCTCGCCCATACCTGAAGGCGCCAACGTCCGCGCATGGCTCGCTCGCGTCATGCAGAACCGCTTCATCGACCTCATCCGCCGCCGGCAGGCGCGCCGCGAGGCGCCGCTCCAGGATCTGCCGGCAACGCCCGACGCCGAGGGCGAGTGGTGGCAGTCGCTGAGCAGTGACGACGTGCAGCGCGCGCTCGCACACCTGCCCGACGAGCAGCGCGTCGTGTTCCGCATGTTCGCGTTCGAAGGCAAGAGCTACACCGAGATCGCGGCCGCCACCGGCATCGCGAAGGCGACCGTGGGCACGCGCATCCTGCGGGCGCGGCTGCGCATCCGCGCGATCCTCGCCGAGGAGCATCACGATGGCTGAGTGCGAGCATCTCGCCCGAACCTCGGCGTACTTCGACGGCGAGCTGCCGGACGCGGAGGTCGACGCCGCGCTCGCGCACCTCGCAAGTTGCGCCGAATGCCAGGGGCTGCTCGGCACGGCGGTCGCGGTCGACGCCGCGGTCTCGCAAGCCCCGAGCGAAGTGCCGCGCCACGAGCTCGCACAGCCCCACGCGCGTGAAGCCGCCCGGGACGAGGAAGTGCAGCCTCGCACGCGCGACGAGCTCGCGTCCCGTCGACGCCGCTCGCGCGCTCCGCGATGGGCGATCGTCGGCGCGCTCGCGGTCGCGGCTGCCGTGCTGATCTGGATCGGGCGACGCGAGCCAGCACCTGCGCCGAAGGTCGCGCTCGCGTTGCCGGCCGAGCGCGCCGTCGCGTCGCGGTTCACCGGCGAGGCATTCCTGCCGTATCGCCCGTACACGCCGCTGCGCAGCGCGAGCGGCGCGCACGAACCGATCTCGCTCGAGATGCTCGCGACGCTCGAGAAGCGCGGCGACACGCGCAACCTCGTCGCGGCGCTCGCATCGAGCGGCGATGTCGCGCGCGCCGTGAAGATCGCGGCAAAGCTCCCCGACGATGCCGCGACCGAGAGTGATCGCGCGGCACTCGCGCTCGCGACGCACGACCCGGAGACGGCGCTCGTCCACGCGTATCGTGCGGTCGACGGCGACGGGAAGCTCGCGCCGGCGTGGTGGAACCTCGGGCTCGTCGCGCGAGAGCTCGGGCTCGCGCGCGTCGCGAAGGATGCGTTCGAGCGCGTCGTCGCGGCCGGTGAGCGAGGCTGGAGCGACGAGGCGAAGACCGAGCTCGCGGCGCTCGAGCGCGATATCGAAGCGCAGAACTCGACGGATCTCGACGCGCGCGGGAAGGCGATGCTCGACGGCGGCGCGGTGCTGACCTCCGACGACGTGCAGCGCTTTCCGGCGCTGACGCGTTTCTACTTCTACGACGGCCTCCGCGTCGCGACGTCGAAGGCCGACGTCGACAAGCTGCGCCCGCTCGCGACCGCGCTCGATGTGGCGAGCGGCACGACGACCGCGGTCGCGGCGGCCGACCGGGTGGCGGCCGCCGACTTCGGTGTGCGCGGCAAGGTCGCTGCGCGCTATCGCGAGCTCGCGACCCGACGTGCGAGCGCGGACGCGGGGGCGCAGCTTGTCGTCGACCTCGCGCGACTCGGGGCGCCTGTCGCTGACATCTACCTCGGTGCGGCCGTGCTGACCGGCGAAGCGGTGAAGCGGAACGCCGATCTGCGCGCGATCGCGAGCGCGTGGCACGACCCGTGGTTCGATCTGCTGCTCGAGCGCGATCGGATCGCGACCGCGTATCCCGGCGACGACCTGCGCGCCGAGCCCGAGCTCACCCGCGCGCTCGCCTCGTGCACGAACCCCGCGTGGAGCCTCCGCTGCGGGCAACTCGCGATGGCGCTCGGCACGCTGCTCGTCGCGACCGGCCGTATCGAGGACGGTGAGGCGCGCGTGCGCGATGCGCTCTCCGCATTCATGGTCGCGCGAGCGCCGCAGTACTACCGCCACGCGCGCACGTTCCTCGCCGAGATCCACCGCCGTCGCGGCCGCTACGCGCTCGCTCGCGCCGAATTCGAGGAGGAGATCTTTGCGGCGAAGCAGGCCGGCGCGTGCGACCTCGTGCGCTACAGCGAGATCGGGCGCGCGAACCTCGCGTTCATGGCGCGCGACCTCGACCGCGCTCGCGAGTTTCTGCCGCCGGCCGTGCCTCCTGAGGGGTGCACGCCGGGCTCGGACGTGATCGGCCTCGTCGTCGCCGTCGATCTCGCCCGGATCACCGGCGACGCACGCGATGCGGCTGCGGCCCGGGCCTGGGTCGACCACGCGCGCGCGCACGGCGATGGTCCGCCGGCGACGATCGCGGCGGCGCGGCTCCTCCCGCCGGATCCGGCCGCGCACGCTGCGCTGCGCACGTGGCTCGCGCAGAGCAAGGCGGGCTACGCGACCGACGCGCTGCGCGTGCTCGGCTACTCGACGCTGATCTCCGATGCGGGAACGCGCGGTGCGTGGAGCGAGGTGATCGATCTCGCGAAGGCAGAGTATCGGCTGACCGAGGCGCCGCCGTGCCTTCTAGTGACGAGCCTCGACGACGATCGATTCACCGTCGCGGCGCGCGTGGGTGACCAGGTGATCGGCGAGGCATCGGACGAGCCAGCGCTGCCCGCGGTATCCGCCGCGTTCGCGAAGAAGCTCGCGAGCTGCACCGGCATCGGTGTCATCGCGCGCACGCAGACGCACGGCCGCGCCGATCTGCTGCCACCCGAGTATCCGTGGTGGATCGTCGGTGCGCGCGACGGCAAGCCGGGCGCACAGAGCGCCGCTTCGGCGCGCGCGCTCCAGGTGATCGACGTGCGCCCGCCCGAGCTGCCGACGCTGCCGCCACTGCCGTCGCTGGCCGCATCGAGCGAGCGGTTCGACACGACCCTCGCGGGCGCCGAGGCGACGCCGGATCGGGTGCTCGCGGCGCTCGCGACCGCGACCTACGCCGAGATTCACGCACACGGCATCGTGTCGGCCGCGAACGAGGATGCCGCGTTCCTCGCGCTGTCGCCGCGCGCTGACGGCACGTTCGCGCTCGACGCCGGGATGATCCGTCACGCGAAGTTGACGTCTGCGCCGTTCGTCGTGCTCGCCGCGTGCCGCGCTGCGGCCGTCGCGTCGGTGTTCCGTGAGCGGTGGAGCCTGCCCGACGCGTTGCTCGCGGCCGGCGCGCGCGGTGTCGTCGCTGCGGATATCGATATCCCCGACGCGAGCGTGCGGGCCGTGCTCGACGAGCTCCATCATCGGCTCTTTGCCGGCGAGGACGCGGCCACGGCGCTCGCGGCGATCCGCAAGGCGCGCGGCGGCTGGGCTGCGCACCTGATGCTGTTTCGCTGACCAGTAGGCGCTGCGTTCGCGATAGCCTGGAGGTATGCGGCTCGTACTCGCGCTCGCGTTCGTGGTGGCCTGCGGTGGCGATGACAGCGGAGGAGGAGGAGGGGGAGGTGGCGGTGGTGGGGACGGCGGGGCTGGTAGTGGCGACGGCGCGATGCCGACGCATGCAGCGTTCGTCTCGATCCAGAGCTACGACGCGATGAACACGCCGAACACGCCGACGCGCGGCGGTACCGCGAGCGCCGGGTTCTTCTCGAGCGGCAACTACTGCACGACGACGCAGACGATCGGCGCGTGCGAGGTCGCGACCTGCACGACAGCGTCTCCGCCGGCGGTATCGGCGGGCGCGATCACGATCACCGGCGCGGCGCAGCCGATCACGCTGACCCCGGCAGCCGACGACACATACACGACGTTCATGGCGACGGCGCCGCTGTTCGCCGGTGGCGAGTCGATCACGTTCGCCGCTGCGGGCGCCGACGTGCCGGCATTCACGGCGTCGATCACGACGCCGGCGAAGGCGACGATCACGTCGCCGGCAAAGCCGACGCCGCAGTCGCCGTACCTCAACATCAACCGTACGCTCGATCTGACGGTCACGTGGACCGGCGGCGGCACCGGCAAGCTTCAGGTCGCACTCAATAGCCAGTCCGCCGACAAGCGGCTGTTCTGCCGGTTCGACGCGAGCGCCCACACCGGCACGATCACCGCGGCGGCGCTGGCGACGCTCGACGCCGGGCTCGGTGGGTTCGCGATGGCGTCGATCGCGCAAGGCGAGCACGTCGCGGGCGACTGGGGCATCGACGTGTCGGCCTACTTCAATGCGGTGTGGCTCGACAACGCGATCGTGAGTGGGCCGACGAACTTCCAGTGATCCGGTAACGACCGGATGGGTACCGCGTCTATCGAGGTACCCATGCCTTCGACCGCTTTACTCGCCGCTGCTCGGAATGCTCTCGCCGCCGGTTTGCCCGACGGTTGCATCGATACCGCCGCCATCGTCAACGCCGATCCGTCCGCGACCGCCGACGAGCGCGCACAGGGCGCGATCCTCGCCGCGCGCGGAGCGATGACCAAGGAGCTGTGGTCGGACGCGCTCGTGTGGCTCGAGCGAGCTGGTGGCCGCGACGCCGAGGTCGCGGCGTATTGCAGCTGGATTCACATCCAGCGCGGCGACAAGGAGGCCGCGCGCGTCGACGCTGAGCGCGCCGTTGGTCGGCTCCCCGCGGATGCGGCGTGGTACCGCGCGCAGACGCTCAGCGCCCTCGATCGTCGGGCCGATGCCTACGCGACGCTCGCCATGTTCGTCGAGGACAAGGAGCTCGGACCCTCCGCGCTCCGCCAGCGCGGCACGTGGCGACTCCAGGACGGAAACCGCGATGAGGGTCTCGCGGATCTCGTCGCAGCGGCGCGGCTCGGCGATCTGGTCGCCGCAGCACGCCTTCACGACGAGGGGGCGCTGCCCGACGAGCCCGAGCCGAAGCTCGCGTACGCGAACAGCCTCGCGCACAGCGACATCGGTGCGGCGACCGGTGTGGTGGACGGCCTCCTCGCGCGCACGACGCTCGCCCCGGCGCTGCGCGCGAAGCTCCTCCGCGATCGCGCGGTCTTCGCGAGCGTGGCCGGGCGGCGCGGCGAAGCGGTCGACTTCTACAAGGCGGCGATCGCGCTGACACCCGACGATCGCGAGCTGGTCGCGCTGACAGGTCGCGCGCTGTACAACGCCAATCTCGACGACGAGTCACTCGAGATCCTCGAGCGCGCGCACGCGATGGCAGCGACCGATGCCGACGGTCGTCTCGACGCGAAGATCGACGAGTACCTCGGTGACCTCCACTTCGTCGCGCAGCGTCCCGACAAGGCGGTCGAGCACTACCGGCGCTCGCTCGCGCGCTGTCCGCGCAAGCTGGCGCTCATGAGCCGGTGCGCGCAGGCGCTCGAGACCATCGGCAACGCCGACGAGGCGGCCGCGCTGCGGTTCTCGGCTGCGGTCGCGGGCGACGAGCAGTCGATCGAGGCGTGCGATCAGGACGGCGTCGAGCTTCCCGCGCGACTCCTCGACAACGGCAGTGCCGGCCTGGGCCGGTTTGGAAACCCGGCGGTCATGGCGGAGACGCTCGAGCGGGCTGCAGAGCTGTGGCTCGCCGAGAGCCGCGCATCGGGCGACTTCTGTGCGCGCCACGCGGCGATCGCGCTCTCGAACCGAGCGTACGCGCTCTCGCTCGCGCACCAGATGAAGCTCGGCGATTTCCGTGACGCGGCCGTCGAGAGTGCCCGCCGCGCCGTCGAGATGAGGCCCGGCTTCCGCGACGGCTGGAACAACTACGGCAACCAGCTCATCGCGAACCGCCAGTTCGACGAGGCGCTCGCCGCGTTCGATCGCGCGGCCTGGTGCGACCCGAGGTACGCCGGCGCGCATTACGGCAAGGCGGACGCGTATCGCCGCAAGGGCGACGGCGAAGGCACGGTCGCGGCCCTGAAGCGCGCCGCCGAGATCGGGTACGAGGAGGCATCGCGCCAGCGCGACATCCATTTCCGGCTCGCGCGCGCGTACCACGCGCTCGGCAAGTTCGAGACCGCCGAGCACGAGTATCGCCGGACGACCGAGCTCCAGGGCGACGAGGACTACACCGCCGCCGACGCGCTGCCGCAGATTGCCACGCTGGTCGCGACGGGGGCGGCTGCGTACGAACCGGCACCGTATCGCCGCTACGGTCTGCGGCCGTCGACGTGGCACGTCGCGCAGACGATCGCGGCGCGCGTCCAGCTCGCGGCTGAGCCCGACGAGGCGCTGCGCGAGAAGCTCGCCGAGGTGATCGAAGAGGTAATCGCGGAGGCTGGCGAGATCGCGCACCACGAGGCGGCGGTGTTCTCCGGCCGGTTCCTCGAGATCGCCGTCGTTACCGACCCGGATGGCATGCCCTACAGCGACGAGCTCCCTCATTCCGCGTTCGCGGCGCTCGAGGCCGCGGTCGATGCCGTCCACGCGATCGCGCCGATCGTCGAGGCGGTCGGCTACAACGCGATCGGCCTCTCCGACCGCGATCCGGGCGAGCAATGGTCGATCGCGACGCAGCCGGTGCCCGACGCGGGCCCCGCGCCGACCTACTACGTCGCGTTCTGGCCGTTCGCGTTCGCTCCGCAGTGACCTGATCCAATGATCCGACCGGTAGCGCCGGGGTAGGTACCGCACCTGTCGAGGAAGAAGACGTGCGTTCACGCGTAACGTAACGCGCCGTCACGTCACTTCGTCTCGCACACAGACAGGAAGTTACCTAGCCATGCCTTCGACTGACTTGCTCGCTGCCGCTCGCAACGCACTCGCCGCCGGCTTGCTCGACGGTTGCATCGACACCGCCGCCATCGTTCACGCCGATCCGTCGGCCAGCGCCGACGAGCGCGCCCAGGCCGCGATCCTCGCCGCACGCGGAATGATCGACAAGGAGCTCTGGCCCGACGCGCTCGTGTGGTGCGATCGCGCCGGCGGCCGCGAGGCCGAAGTCGCGGCCTATCGCGGCTGGATCCTCGTCCAGCGCGGCGAGAACGAGGCGGCGGTCGCCGAGCTCGAGCGCGCCGTCGGTCCGGGTGTTCCGCCGATGGCGGCGTGGTTCCGCGCCGTCGCACTCGACAACGTGGGCCGCCGCGCCGATGCGTACGCGTCGCTCGCGACGATCATCGAGGACAAGGATGCGGGCGCGTTGGCACTGCGCCTGCGCGGCATGTGGCGACTGCAGGACGGCAATCGCGGCGAGGGAATCGCGGATCTGATCGTCGCGGCGCGCCAGGGCGATGTCACGAGTGCGGGACGTCTCGGCGAAGAGGAGGCACTGCCGGACGATCCGGAGGTGAGGCTGGCGTACGCGAAGGCGATCGCGAGCGACGACCTCGACGGCGCCACCAAGGAGCTCCGGCGCCTGCTCAAGCGCAAGACGCTCGCGCCGGCGCTGCGCGCGAAGATCCTCGCGCGGCTCGGCCTGCATGCGAACTGGGGCGACGAGAAGGATGAAGCCGTCGAGCACTACGCCGCGGCGGTCGCGCTCGTGCCAGGCGATCGCGAGCTCCTCGCGCAGTACGGACGCGCGCTCTACAACGCGGACCGCGACGACGAGGGCCTCGTCGTCCTCGAGCGCGCACGCGCGATGCCGGCAGGCGAGGACAGCGGCCTCCTCGACGCGCAGATCGAGCAGTACATCGCCGACGTGCACTTCATCGCGGATCGCCACGCGGAGGCGGTCGAGCTCTACGAGCGCTCGCTCGCGCGCCGCCCGCGCAAGGCGGATCTGATGTACGGCCTGTCGCAGGCGCTCCACTTCGTCGACCGAACCGACGACGCGGATGCGATGCGGTTTGCCGCGGCGGTCGCCGGCGACGAGGACGCGATCGAGGCGTGCGATGAAGACGTCGAGCTGCCTCAGTCGCTGCACGACAACGGGTGCTTCGGCCTCGGCAACCACGGCGAGCCGAATCAGGTCGCGGAGACGCTCGGTCAGGCCGCCGAGCTGTGGCTCGAGCACAGCCGCGCGTGGGGTGACTACTGCGCGCGCCATGCGGCGATGGCGCTGTCGAATCAGTCCTACGCGCTCGTGAAGGCCGAGCGCTTCGAGGAGGGGCTTGCGGCCGTGCGTCGCGCCGTCGAGCTGCGGCCCGGCTTCCGCGACGGCTGGATCAACTACGGCAACCAGCTCGAGAAGGCGGCGCGGTTCGGCGAGGCGCTCGCCGCGTTCGAGCGCGCGAGCTGGTGCGATCCGAAGTACCCGGGCGGTTATTACGGCAAGTCCGAGGTCTTGCGCCGCATGGGCGACGGTGATGCGACCGTCGCCGCCCTCACGCGCGCGGCCGAGATCGGCTACGAGGACTCGTCGCGCCAGCGCGACATCCACTTCCGCCTCGCGCGCGCGTATCAGGCGCTCGGCAAGCTCGAGGATGCCGAGCGCGAGTGGCGGCGGATGACCGAGCTCGAGGGCGACGAGGACTACACGGCCGCGGACGCCGTCGCGCAGATCGCCGAGCTCGTGGCGAATGGCGCAGATGCATACGAGCCCGCGCCCTATCGTCGTTACGGTCTGCGCCCGTCGACGTGGCACGTGTCCTCGTCGATCGCCGCGCGCCTCCAGCTAGCCGCGGAGCCCGACGACGCGCTCCGCGAGAAGCTCGCCGAGGTGATCGAGGAGACGATCGTCGAGCGCGCGGAGCTCGCGCCCGAAGAGGCGAAGTTCACCGGTCGGTTCATCGAGATCACGGTCGAGACCGATCCCGACGGTGACTTCCCGGAGTCGGCGTTCGAGGCGCTCGAGGCCGCCGCCGATGCAGTCCACGCGATCGCGCCGCTCGTCGAGGCGGTCGGCTACAGCGCGATCGGACTCTCCGACGACGACGCCGGCGAGCAGTGGTCGATCGCGACGCAGCCGGTGCCCGACGCCGGCCCCGAGCCGACGTACTACGTCGCGTTCTGGCCGTTCGCGTTTGCTCCGCAGTGACCTGGAGCACGCAGGCCGCGCGGGTTCGACACAGCGGGGTGCTCTCTTCGTTAGAGTGGCCCGCTGGACATGGGGAAGAAGTCGAAGTCGGGAACGCAGGATGATTCACTGCTCGAGCCGAGCTACGAGCAGGTGAAAGAGCTGTTCGACGCGGTGGAGGGTCTCGAGGCGCTGGACGACGAGATGAACAATCTCGCCGACGGCGACCTGCTCGACGCCGCCGAGCGTGGCGACAGCGAGGACATCGCGATGGCGCTCGAGCTCGGCGCCAACCCCAACGCGCAACGATCGGAGGAAGGCGAGTCGGCGCTGCTGCTCGCGATCACCAGCGGCAAGGCCAGCGCCGTCCGTGCGCTGCTCGAGGCCGGAGCTGCACGAGACATGACGTGCGAGCTCGAGCACGGCACCGAATCGATGAGGGTCACGCCGATCGCGTTCGCCCACTATCGACGCGAGGCGAAGATCGTCGAGCTCCTGGCGGACGGCACGCGCCGCAAGAAGCGCGGTGCGGTGACCTCCGGCGACGCAGGCTCGCCCGACAGCGATCTCGGCCTCGCCGCACTGTATGGCGATGCCGCGCGTGCACGCGAGGCACTCGCCGCCGGTGCGTCGCCAAACGGTCGCGATCCAGACCGTGGGACGCCGTGGCTCGCGCTCGCCATCAGCGGCGGAGCGATCGATGTGGTCGACGTGCTCCTGCGTGCCGGCGCAGACCCGAACCTCGACGAGGAATATGGCGGCGCAAAGCGCTCGATGCTCGAGCTCGCACGTCTGAAGGAGCGGTTCGAGGTCGTGAAGCTGCTGCGTGCGGCGGGCGCGCGGCCATCGCCGACGCCATACCGGCGCGAACCACCGTCGAAGCGAAAGCGCGTACTCGACGCCAAGCTCGTCGCAGCGCTCCGCAAGCGCGACGCCAAGACCGTCCATGCGCGCCTCATGACCGGCGCCGATCCCAACGCGGTGACAGACACCGGCGAACCGCTGATCGCGATGGCGGTCCGCTCCGGCAGCGCCGAGATCGTGCGCGAGCTCCTGCATTGCGAGGCGTATCCGGATGCCGAGCATGACGGCGTCACCGTGCTGGCGCTCGCGGTCGAACGAGGCGACGTGGCGATCGTGAAGGAGCTGCTCCTCGAGAATGCGGATCCGAACCGGGGCAAGACGCTGGGCGACGCGCTCGCCGCACTCGACGCGAAGCCGCAGGAGGAGATCCTGCGCGAGCTCTTGAAGTGGGGGCTCGATCCCGATCTCGCCGTCGGCAACGAGAGCCTGGTCGCTCGGCTTGCCCGCGATGGGCGCGACGCGAGCGTCGAGCTGCTGCGCGCGCACGGAGCGCGCGACTGACGGATTTGCGATTGGTCATGGAGGCGCCACCCGGATTCGAACCGGGGATAGGTGCTTTTGCAGAACACTGCCTTGCCGCTTGGCGATGGCGCCATTCGTGGAAGGCCCAGGAATCGAACCCGCTCCTTGCGGAGTCCTTCGGTTAGCACCCGAGGCCCGGCCCTTGCCGGCTGACCTTCCGTCGAGAAGGACGACCCCGGATCGAAGATGCAGCTATCTCGTGATCCCGGAGTCGCGTTAGCGACTACTACAGAATGGCGAGAGCGCGTGCATGGCGAGTCTTATAGGGGCGTGTAGGCGAATCGTCAATGACGTTCGCATAACCGCGCGGGACTCCTTCGAGATAAGGATTCTTGTAACGTTTCGCGAGCAATCGCGACTAGCATCTCGTGCACGACAACGAGCTGCAGAGGTCCCGGTCGGGTGCCGCGTATGACGTCGCCGACATGTCGTCGACGGAGACCGTGGTCGGCAAGCAGACAGCCGCACAGCCGCTGATGAACGGTCCGGGCGGCCGCTATGCAGCGCCGCGGCGGAACCACTGGGGCAGCGCCCCGGCGCAGCCAGCCGGCGATCATGCCGGCGAGGCGCGCAGCGTGAACGCGGCGGCGGGCAGGGCGCCGGCGATGGAGCAGGAGCAGCACGCGCCAGCGGCGTCGCACGCGAGCGCTGCGCCGTCGTTCGCGAGCGCGGCGAGCCCG
>JABFXX010000233.1 GCA_013368795.1 Kofleriaceae bacterium | reverse complement strand
GTGAGCCCGTGTGCGAGCGCGTCGATCACCGAGGCCGCCCCCGGCCACGCAGTCGGCGCAGGCGGTGCGCCGACCTTCGGCCTCGCGCGCCGAACGATGCCGGGCGCGACGACGGGCGCGAGCTGATCGAGCTCGTCGAGGACGGCGACCGCCGACGGCGGACGTTGATCGGCATCGCGCGCGATCAGCCGGCCGACGAGATCCGCGAGCGGCCGCGGCACACCCGGCAGCGCGGGTGGCGCCGACGCACCGACGATCCGCTGCACGAGCTCGCCGAGCGTCGGCGCGTCGAACGGCGGCTTGCCGGTCACGAGCCGGACGATCGTCGCGCCGAGCCCGTACAGATCGCTACGCGGCTCGACATGCCCGGCGAGCGCCTCCGGAGCCATGTACTGCGGCGTGCCGCGCGCGCCGTCGCCGCTCGCCAGCCCGAGGTCGACCAGCACCGCGCGTGCCGGGCCGCCGTCGCGCGACGTGCTCGCCGCCGCACCCTCGTCGACGAGCAGGATATTCGGAGGCGCGACGTCGCCGTGGACGAGGCCCGCCGCGTGGATCACCGCGAGCGCGCCCGCGATGTCGGCCATCAGCGACCACAGCCCGGCCGGCTCGTCCCAGCGCCGCGCATCGCAGCGTCCGCCCGCGATCCATTCCGCGACAAAGAACGGTGCACCGGCCGCGACGTCGTCGACAGGTTCCGTCGTGCGACCGACCTCGAACACCTTCGGCAGCGACGGATGCCGGAGCCGGGCGAGCTGCTCGAACTCGTCGAGCAGCATCCCCTCGCGGCCTGCGCTGACCTTGAGGGCGCGGGGCTCCGAGGTCTGGGCGTCGATGACCTTGAGAACGCGGCCGAACGAGCCACGCCCGATCAGCTCCGCGACTCGGTACCGACCCAGGAATTCGCGGGGTGTAGAGACCGCCACCGCCACCCATGTCAACTTGATTGGCATTCGCTGTCAACGGAATTGGCTCGGGCATTACGTAGGGTGAGAGCTTTGGGCATGTTATGGTCGCCCCGTGCCGGACGACGAGCGGACGCGACGTCGGCTCGGCGACGAGACCAAGAGCCGCATCGCCGACCTGGCGTCTGGCTGGTCGGTCGAGTCGCCGAGCGAGGACCCGCCCGCTGCCGCCACTCCCGCCGCAACGCCGGCGCCTTCGCGAATCGCTCCGACGACGCGACCATCGCCGCCCGCGTCGAGCGAGCCCGCGCGAACCGCGACCGGCGAAGCGAGCGGACGCACGCGAACCCCGACGGGTGCCGCGAGCGAGTCGAGCGGTCGCGTGCGAACGCCGGCAGGCGCCGACTCGAGCGCGCGAGCGCCGCTGGGTTCCGTCGGCGAGCCGAGTGGGCGCGTGCGATCGCCAAGCGGTGCAGCGAGCGAGCCGAGCGGTCGGATCCGGACACCGACGGCAGGCGCCGACGCGAGCGCGCGCACGCGAACACCGACGGCGGGTAGCGCGCCTCTCGCGACACCGAATCCCATGACGGCGCGCGAGTCCGGCGCGAACCCCATGCTCGACGTGCGGTCCTCGTCGGCGCCGCGCAGCGACGAGACGTTGGGCCGGATCGCAGGCCTCGCCGACGGCTGGTCCGTCGACGCGCCGAGCACGCCTCCGCCAGCGCCGGTATCAGGTTCGCGAGGAACCTCAACGTCGGCACCTTCGCGCGAGCCGCCAGCGTCGGCACCTTCTCGGACGACACCCGCGCCGGGCACGGTACGGAACGAGCGATCGGCCGCGCATGCGAAGGTTGCAACCGCCGACGCTGCGCGCACGGCGAGTCTGCCCGATGGTCGGTCGAGCGAGGCCGCGAACGAGCGTGTGCGAACGACGGTGCCGTCATCGACGAGCCGTTCACGCAGCGACGAGACGATGGGCCGCATCGCCGGTCTGGCCGACGGTTGGTCGGTCGATTCCGCGAGCACGGCGCCGCCCGCATCGACCCCCGCGGCATCACCCGATTCGCCGTCGAACGCGAGCTCCGCAGCGCCCTCGTTCGACGAACCCGCGCCGACACCGCGCACGAAACAGCGCACGATTCCTCCTCCGCCGCCGGGGTCGCCAGAGCGCAAGGCGCTCGAG
>JABFXX010000354.1 GCA_013368795.1 Kofleriaceae bacterium | reverse complement strand
CACCGAGTACATCAAGGAAGCCGAGATCGGCGAGATCCTGACGACGCAGCCGAGCCCGGCGCGGGCCGCCCAGCGCCTCGTCGATGTCGCGCTCGATCGAGGCGGTGGCGACAACGCGACCGCGCTCGTCGTCCGCGTGCTCGAGGCCGGCGAGACCGCGCGCCCGGCGGAACAGCTCAAGCGCGAGCAGCAGACGATCTACGCGTGCCCGCTGCTCGCGAAGATCAGCCCGCAGCAGCGGCTGCGCGCGCTGCGCATCGCGTTGCCGCGCGACTACTCGACGGGCGAGAAGCTGCCGGCGCAGACGCTCGGCGACCGCGTCGCGTGGATCATCATCGAGGGCGAGCTCGAACAGGACGGCCACATCCGCGGCCCCGGCTCGCTCGTCTACCCCGAGGCGCTGCTGCCGGAGCGACCGCTGCCCGACAAGGACGGCCTCGCCGTCGTGCAGAGCGACGTCCGCGCGCTCGCGCTGCGCTCCGACGACTTCAAGGAGATCTGCGACGAGGATCCCGAGCTCGGAGAAGTTCTGCTCTCCGCGCTCGCCGCCGAGATCACGCTGCGCCGGCCGCATCGTCGCACCGGCAAGATCGTCATCAACCACGACTCCGACGATGCGCGTCGCTCGACCGATCCGCACATGGAGACGCAGCCGGAGATCGCGATCGGTCGGGCCGGCACCGAGGACACGATGCCCGCGCTTCGCCAGCCTCGCGGCTCGACGGTGCCGCCGAGCACGGTGCGCGCGCGGTCGTCGACCGACGTCGGCGCGCCGGTGCCGGATCGCACGCCGGCCGAGATCCCGAGCATTGCGAAGAATCCGCGCGCGATGTCGGAGTCCGACGTCCCGGCGCTGCCGCCCGCTCCCGATCGCGACACGCCGCTCAAGCCGCGCGCCGTGCTGCCGAATCGCTCGGCGATGGCGCACGGCCCGACGCTGCCGAACATCCCGCGCCTCGCGAGCGCGACGGCCGACACACCGCCGCAGGGCAATCGCGTCGTGCCACCGATTCCCGCGGCGCCGCCGGCCCTCGCGCGCACGAAGACGCCCGCGTCGGGGCTGATCGTGCCCAAGGCCGAGCGCGCCGATGCCGAGGCCGATGTCGATCGCGCGTGGGGCGAGATCACCGACGAGCGCGAGGCCGCGAGGAAGACGAGCGACGAGTCGCAGCCGGAGATCATCGTCGAGCCGGCGCCGCCTCCGCCGAATGACAGCAATCCACCGCTCTCGGAGCCGGAGATCTCGATCGTCGAGCTGGCCGAGGCCGCGGAAGCCGACGACGAGGCCGCCGACAACAAGGCGCGCGTCGTCATGGTCGCGACGACCGAGACCGGGAAGGTGACGACCATCGTCGAGGACGATAACGCGCGCGTCGTCGAGATCCTGAAGGACACGTCATCGCAGACGATCACGCTGACCGTGACCGAGCCGCCCGAGCCCGAGATCACCGTCGAGCACGAGACGGACAACTGAGGCCAAGGGATCGCCGCGTGACCCGCGTCAGCGAGGGTCGCGCGGACCTTGGGCCGGGACAACTAGGGCCGGTTGTACTCGGTCAGGGCGACCGTGAGGTCGCCGATCTCGGTGTGCGCGACCACCTTGAGCGGGACGCGATCCGCATCGTCCGACAGCCAGACGGTGAACGTGCGCGCGGGCTTGTCGCTCTCGACCTCGAAGTTTGACTTCGCGCGGAACGAGCTGCCCTCGAACTTCACGGTCGCGCGATTGCCGAGCTCGGTGCCGATCGTCTCGTTGCCGAGGTACTTCACGTCGACGCGCCACAGCCGGCGGCCGCCGACGACGAACACCGAGCGCGCGGTGCCCGGCGTCGGCTTCCAGCCGCGGATCTGCGCCATCGCGGAGTGGGTGTCGTGCACCGTCTGCGTGCCGAAGTTGATCTTGTAGTTGCGCGGCTGCGGATCGTCGCTGCGCGTGTACGTGACGTCGGCGATCGAGCCGGTGAACCGCGCGGTCGCGGTCGTCTTCTTGTTGTTCTGCTCGACGAACGTCTCGAGCTGGAGCGGGCGGCCGGTGTCGAGATCGATGACGGTCGTCGCCTCGTCGACGATGCGCTTGAACAGCGCCGCCGCTCCCGCGGTGTTCGCGCGCGACTTCACGACGACCGCGCGCTTGCCCTCGAACTCGCCGATGTCGCCGACGGCGAGCGCGGCCTCGCCGGCGAGCACGCCTGCGATCCGGACCTCGAACGCCATCGTCTCGCCGGGATTGATGCCGACCTCGTTGGTCGCGGTCTGGACCACGGTGGCCTTACCGCCCGCAGATTGCGGTGTCGTGGCATCGGCGGCAGCGCAACCTGCAAGCGCCATCACGAGACACGCGGTGACTCGCCCCACGGATCTAGAATGGACCAAACAGCGGGCGAGGCAAGCAGTGATAGCTTTGACGGGTGAAGGCGGTCACGAAGGTCGGCATCACCCTCGGCGACCCGGCCGGCATCGGCCCGGAGATCGTCGCAGCTGCGCTTCACGCGGCTCCGCGTGAATGGCGCGACCGGATCATCGTCTACGGTGATCGAGGCCCGCTCGAGCGTGCGGCCAAGGCCCAGGGCATCGCGTTGCCCGACGTCGAGCTCGTCGGCAGTCCGCACGGCGACGGCGATGCGGCAGTCCCCGGCAATCCCGATCTCGTCTCCGGCGCAGCGCAGGTCGCGTACCTCGAGGCCGCTGTCGCGGCTGCCGCCGCGAAGAACCTCGCCGCGATCGTGACGGCACCGATCTCGAAGACGTGGGCGCGCCGCGCAGGCTTTGCGTTCCTCGGCCACACCGAGATGCTCGCCGAGCGGCTCGGCGCGCGCGATGTCGCGATGTTCTTCGTCGGGCCCAAGCTCAAGGTCGCGCTCGCGACCGTGCACCGGCCGCTCGCCGAGGTCGTCACGGATCTATCGACCGAGCGGATTCGCAGCGTCGTCGAGCTGGTCGCGACGTCGATGGTGCGCGACCTCGGCGTCGCCGCGCCGCGGATCGGTGTCGTCGGCCTCAACCCGCACGCGGGCGAGGATGGCCTGCTCGGTGACGAGGATGCCGACATCATCGCGCCGGCGCTCGCCGAGCCGTTCCCACCGTCGACGCTGCTCGGGCCGCTCGTCCCCGACGCCGCATTTCGCGATGCGGTGCACGGCCGCTACGACGCGCTCGTCGCGATGTATCACGACCAGGGGCTCATCCCGGTCAAGCTCGTCGACTTCGACGAGTCGGTGAACGTGACGCTCGGCCTGCCGATCGTGCGGACGTCGCCGGATCACGGCACCGCGTACGACATCGCGGGCAAGGGCATCGCGCGCAGCCTGTCGATGCAGCGCGCGCTGTCGCTCGCGATGGAGATGGTCGAGCGCCGCGCGAGCTAATAGAGCGCGCGCAGTGCTTCGGTATCCGAGATGATGACCTTGCGGCCCTCGGTCTGGATCAGACGGCGGCGCTTGAACTGAGACAGCGTGAGCGACACGGTCTCGCGCGTCGAACCGATCAGGTTCGCGAGCTCCTGGTGCGTGATCTTGAGCGCGACCAGCGTGCCGCGCGCATCGTCGACGCCGTACTCGCCGGCGAGCTTGACGAGCAGCTCGGCGAGCTTGCTCGACACGTCGCGGAACACGAGCGCCTCGACCTTGTTCTCGAGCTCGCGGCGCCGAACGATCATGAGGCGCGTCATCGCGAGGCCGAGCGACGGATGGTTATGCATCAGCTCTTCGTAGTGCACGCGATCGATCTCGGAGAGCAGCGCGTTCTCGACGGCCTCGGCCATCTCGGTGCGCGGTCCGCCGTCGAGCAAACAGCTGTCGCCGAAGAGCTCGGCGGGGCCGTGGTACGCGAGCGTCAGCGACTTGCCGTCGCGCGTGACCTTGCTGACCTTGATGCGTCCGCCATGGACGAAGAACAACGAGCGACCTGGGTCGCCCGGGAGATAGATGACGTCGCGCCGGCGCGCTTCACGTAGCTCGACACGCTCTGCCATGCGGGCAATCGCGTCGGGGCCAAGGTCCGCAAGCAGTGGGACCTTGCGCAAATACCAGAGGACTCGCTTCGGGTCGGGCACGAACCAACTGTAGCCCGGATCGCGACTCGATGGGTGGTTGTCGCCGTCCTTACGAAAGCACCCTGTGTGCGATTTCGGCTGGTTAGCGGCTCAGAATGATCTCGGCGCCACTGCGAAGACACCTCGTGTCAGTCAGATGACGAAGTGTACGGGACATCAGATCAGAATTTCTCCGGGTTCGGCGTGGGTCGCGATCCGCACGAGCGCGTCGCGCCATGACGGGTCTTTCGCCATCCGTTCGGCGAGCGGAGCGACGACGAGATCCTCGATCGTGCGGCGAAGCGGGCGCGCGCCGAGCTTCGGATCGTGGCCGAGCGCGGCGAGTCGCGAGCGCGCTGCAGGCGTGAGCTCGAGGCGCAGCTGTCGCGCGACGATGCCCGGGCGCGCGCGCAGCTTGGCGAGCTCGAGATCGACGATGCGCTCGAGCGCGGCGGGAGGGAGCGGACGGAACGCGACGACGGAGTCGAGCCGGCCGATGAGCTCGGGGCGGAAGAAGTTCTTGATCGCGCTCGACGGGTCGGGCGCGGCGTCGGGATCCGACGAGAAGCCCGCGGGGCGCGGATCGGCGGCGCCGAGGTTTGTCGTCATCACGATGAGCGACATGCGGAAATCGATCAGGCGGCCGAGCGCGTCGGTCAGGCGACCTTCGCCGAGCACGCCGAGCAGGAGATCGAACGCGGAGTCGGCGGCCTTCTCGATCTCGTCGAACAGCACGACGGACAGCGGCTGACGGCGAATGCGATCGGCGAGCGAGGTGCCGGCGGGCGAGGGCGTGATCAGCCGCGCGATCGCGCCGGGCGTCGTGATCTCGCTCATGTCGACGCGGACGAGCCGCTCGGCATCGCCGAACAGATAGCGCGCGAGCTGCTTGGCGAGCTCGGTCTTGCCGACACCGGTCGGTCCCGCGAACAGGAGCGCACCGACGGGGCGCTGCGGATCGTCGAGGCCCGCCTTGAGTCGCGCGATCACGCGGGCGGCGACGGTGCACGCGGCGTCCTGGCCGATGACGCCCTTCTGCAGCTCGTGTGCGATCGCCCTGGTATCGAGCGCGCGCTCGGGCGCGAGCAGATCGACGGGCAGACCGGACCACGCGCCGAACGTCGTCGTGAGATCGGACAGCGACAGCTGCGTCTGCTTCTGCAGCGAGCAGTAGTCGACGAACTGGATCGCCTTGCCCGGGAACGCGGTGTCGCGGCGGAATGCGGCGAGCAGATCGACGAGGCGGCGGCCGGCATCGGCGGCGATCGAGACCGGTGGCTCGAGGCGCGCGCCGTATGGCTCGAGCAGCGCGATCACCTGCGCGGGCGTCGCCTCGGGGACGCGGATCACGCGCATCGCATCGATCAGCGCTGGATTCTTCTGGCGCGCGCGCACGAGCTCGGCCTCGTCGCACTCGGCGAACATCGACAGCTCGCCGCTGATGATCGCCGCGGCCAGGAGGTCGGTGATCGACGCGCCGTCTGACATCGGCGCCATCGCGTCGGCGAGGCGATCGAGGTAGAGCACGTCCGCGCCGCCCTCGAGCTCCTTCACCATCGCGAGGCAGCGCTGCTGCCACATGCCGAGATAGATCATGCCGGCGACGATCCGGTCGGCGCTCGTCGCCCACAGGCGGCGGCGCGGCGCGCCCTTGCCACGGCTGCGCTCGAGCAGGCCGCGCGCGATGCGGCGAACGAGCGCGGTCTTGCCGGCGCCGCGCGGGCCGACGAACAGCAGCGACGGCATGCGCTGCTCGTCGAGATTCGAGCGAAGCGAGTCGAAGATCGGATCGACGCCGACGGTCGCCGGCAGGCGATTCGCGCGCGCCATCGCGACCCAGTCCTCGGCGACGGCCTCGAGCGTCGGCGCCGGATCGGCTGCCTCGGCCGCCTTCTTCTTGATCCGCGACGCGTACTCGACGGGATTCCACTCGATGATCTCCTCGTCGATCTCGCGGCGCAGATCGTAGAGAGAGGAGGGCGCATCGCCGACGAGCGACGCGAAGAACAGCGCGCGCAGCGTGTCGGGCACGGCGGCGAGGTCCTCGGCGACGAACGACCAGTCGAAACGAGGGACGATCACGCGGTGCAGCGGCGAGCCGTCGAGCTTGGCCGCGGCGTAGGCGAGCCGGATCGGCACGGTCGAGCTCGCGATCACGTAGCCGCGCGGATCGGGCCGGCCGGGATGGATCTCGACGTCGACGCGACGCAGCTCGAGCTCCTCGGTCCACAGGTAGCGCGCGGCGTTCTCCGGCTCCTCAGCAATCAGCGCGGCTTGCGACGCGAGGCGCGTCAGCGCGGTCTCGACGTCGGCGGCCATCGCAGCCGGTGGCGGCGGATCGAACAGCACGCGATACCGGCGCAGCAGCACCGCGGACGTGAGCCCGCCGTGATGCTTGGTGACGAACACGCGGAACGAGGCGCGGCTCATCGGCTGCGGCTCCATGCGAGGTGCCAGCTCCGGCGGACGGCCGCGGGGACATTCGCGACCGTCACGCGATCGACCCAGCCGGTCGCGAAATCCTCGACCTCGATCTCGAACGGTTTGTGCCAGAACAGCATCGACGCCTTGCCCGCGATCGTGCGCGTGACGGGGAGCAGCACGTCGGGATTGGGCGGCAGCGGGCCGCCGTGCTCCAGCACGCGCTCGAGCTCGCGGCGCGCGGCGACGTGCTCTTTGATGAGCTCCGTCGCCGGCAGGCGCGCACCGGGACGAACCTCGACGCGCACGACGTCGGGCTCGGCCGCCGCGGCGTGCAGCATCCACGTGCCGTGATCGTTCGCGACCGCCTCGCGCACGAACAGGCCGCGCAGCACGACGGCGGTGTCCCTGCGCGAACGCCAGAACTTCTGCCAGTCGGCGAACGTGCCCGAGCCCTTGCCGGTGTTGAACGTCCCGATCTCGCCCTTCTCGTCGGCGTGGGCGCCGTTGTCGAACCACGGTGACTGCGGGTTCGCGTAGACCTGCGTGACCGCGATGAGGCCGTCGCCTTTGACCTCGCCGATCCGCGACATCACGATGCTGACCGCGTGGGCGTCCGGATCGGTGAGCGTCGGCAGCGCACGCTCGATGAGGAGCGCCTCGGCGATGCCGGCGATCAGCGCGTCGCGCGCAGCCGGCGGGCGAGGGCTGCGCTTCTGGCGGAGGCGCACGCCGGGCTCGTGCTCGTCGTCATCGTCGTCGACGTGCTTCGTCTTGCCGAACAGCTGCTCGAGCGCGTCGAGCTTCTGCTCGAGCTCGTCGACGTAGTAGCGCAGCTCGCCGGAGACCTCGCTGCGTGCACGCTCGATCACGCGCGTCGCGCGGATCCGGTCGAGTGCCGCCGAGGCGATCGCGATCGCCGGCTCGAGGCGCGCAGTCGCGAGATCGAGCGCACCCTCGAGCACGTAGTTGCCGGCGACCGGCGTGCGCTCGGGCATCGGCTCGAACGTCGGGACGATCGTGCCCGCGTCCTCGCCGAGGCGAATGATGCGCAGGCGCGCCGGCGCGGCGGTGGCGAGCATGTCGGTCAGCGAGCCGCCGACGTGGTCCTCGAGCCAGCGCTTGACCGTGCGCGCGCCGTAGCGCGGATCGAAGGCGTCGGTGACAGCGCGCCGGCGGACCGCGGCACCCGCGTAGACGAACGTGTTGCGCTCGCGCAGGCCGCGGCGCGCGAGCAGCTTCGCGAGCTCCTTGTCGACGACCTTCGCCGCGACCTCGGGCGTCAGCGGCTCGAACGGCACGACCTGATCGATGCGGTTGAACAGCTCGACGGGGAAGAAGTCGCGCACCGCCTTGGCGACGTCGGCGAGGATGCGGTCGCGTGCATCGCCGAAGCCGATCGGCTGCGCGCTGCGCGAGCCGAGGTTCGACGTCATGATCACGACGGCGCTCGCGAAGCTCGTGACCTCGCCGGCGGCATCGGTCAGGCGGCCCTCGTCGAACAGCTGGAGGAGGAGGTGCAGCGCCTGCGGGTGCGCCTTCTCGATCTCGTCGAGGAGCACGACGCAGAACGGCTGCGCGCGCACACGCGACGTGAGCAGACCCTCGGGGTTCCAGCGATCGCCGATCAGGCGCGACACCGCGTCGGGGCCCGACATCTCGCCCATGTCGACGCGGACGAGCCTCGACTGGTCGCCGTAGAGGTACTCCGCGATCGCGGTCGCGAGCTCGGTCTTGCCGGTGCCGGTCGGCCCGGTGAACAGGAGAACCGAGACGGGGCGGCCCGGGTCGGCGAGGCCGGCGCGCACCTTGAGAATCACGTCCGCCGCGGCGCGCGTCGCGGCCGGCTGACCGATCACGCGCGCGGCGAACGATGCCTCGACCTCGGCGGGGTCGAGCGGCGACTCGAGCGTGAGGAGCTGCGTCGACAGGCCGGTCGTGCGCGCGAGCGTGTCGAGCACGTCGTTCGGCGTGATCTCCTCGTCGTCGCCGCGGGCGTGCGCTTCCTCGGCGACGCGGCGCACGATCTCGATCGCGACGCCGGGCCGCGCGCGCCACGGGAACAGCGCGGCGCCGAGCTCGAGCGCGGTGCGCGGCACGAACGGATGCAGCGCGACGCTGCCGAGCCGCACCTCGAGCGCGCGCACCTCGTGGAGTAGCAGCTGCGCGGTCTCGGCCGGTGAGGCCGCGGGCACCGCGACGAGCGACAGCGCTTCGGCGAGCCCCGGTGCGTCGCGCTCGAGCCGCGCGTGCTGCTCCGCGGTCAGCTCGGCGACGATCGCGAGGTCGCCGCGGCGCACCGGGCCGCGGAAGAAGTCGGCGAAGCTGCGCTCGCTCTGGCGCGACTGGCCGAGCCTTCC
>JABFXX010000676.1 GCA_013368795.1 Kofleriaceae bacterium | reverse complement strand
GGTACTCCGATTCCCGCACCGACGACCAGGGCTGCTTTGCCCGTACGGATCTGCTCGATGAGAGACTCGGGGATCGTGTGCTCTTGCATCCTGAACCCCCTTTAAGTGTTCGCGCGGGACCCTATCTAACCGAGGGACTACCCCGCAAGGGGAAACCCCGACGAAGAAAGCGACCAGATCCGTCGACGTGATACCGTGCACGATGGGTGCGGCTGCGGCGCAAGATCACGATTGCGTTCTTCCTGGTCAGCTCGCTGGTCAGTGTTCTTCTGGCCCTGTTCCTCTACCGGTTTATCGAGCGCCAGCTGGCCTCCGAATTGCGCAGCAAGCTGCGCGACATGGCGCATGTCGGCGCGACCGAGCTCGAGCTCGACCACGTCCGAAGCCTCCGCGAACGGCTAGGCACGCTCGACGACGCCCAGGTCGCCGCGATCGAGGCCAGCCCCGGGTACGCCGAGGTCTACGCCCGACTGCGCAGCCTTCGACGCGCCGAGCCGGAGCTCATGAAGTACGCCTACCTGCTCGCACCTACCGACGATCCCGCCAACCCGCGCTTTCTGGTCGATGCCGACGTCCTCGACTACAACGCGCGGCTCGCGCGCGGCGAGCAGCTGCCCGACGGCGAGAGCGTCTCCCACTTCAACCAGCCCTACGACGTCTCGGAGGTCCCCCTCCTCGCGAAGGCGCTCGCCGAGTGCTCGAGCCAGCTCGAGCCCGACTTCGTGCGCGACCCCAAGTTCAACGTCCGCTCGGTCTCCGCCTACGTGCCGCTGACCGACGACGCCGGCACGCCGCTGCGCGACGCCAAGGGACGCTGCCTCGCCGTGCTCGGCCTCGACATCACCGACAAGAGCATGCAGGCCGCGCTCGCCAAGGCAGGCGGCCTCGCGATCAAGATCTCGCTCGCGATGATCGTGCTCGCGCTGGTCGTCTCGATCGCGCTGTCGACCTTCCTCACCCGATCGATCCTCGCGCTGTCCTCGACCGTCAAACGGTTCGCCGAGAAGGACTTCTCGGCGCGCACGCCGGTGCTGTCGAAGGATGAGGTCGGCCAGCTCGGCCAGAACTTCAATGCGATGGCGGCGACGATCCAGGAGCACAACGAGAACCTCGAGGAGCTCGTCGAGAAGCGCACGAAGGAGCTGTCCGAGGAGAAGCAGACGAGCGAGCGCCTGCTGCTCAACGTCCTGCCCGCTCCGATCGCCAATCGCCTCAAGTCGGGCGAGGGCCTGATCGTCGATCGATTCGAGGCGGTCACCGTGCTGTTCGCCGACATCGTCGGGTTCACGTCGCTGTCGTCGCGGATCCCGCCCGAGCAGCTCGTGACGATGCTGAACGAGCTGTTCAGCGAGTTCGACGCGCTCGCCGAGAAACATGGCCTCGAGAAGATCAAGACGATCGGCGACGCGTACATGGTCGTCGCCGGCATCCCGCAGCCGATCGCGAACCACGCGATCGCGATCGGTCACATGGCGATCGACATGCTCGCGGTGATCGATCGGTTCGCCGCCAAGCACACCTCGGATCTGACGATCCGCATCGGCATCCACACCGGCCCGGTCGTCGCCGGCGTCATCGGCCAGAAGAAGTTCATCTACGATCTATGGGGCGACACCGTGAACACGGCGAGCCGCATGGAGTCGCACGGCGTGCCGGGGCGCATCCACGTGACCTCGGCGACGCAGGCGCTGCTCGATGCGGTGTTCGAGCTCGAGGCGCGCGACCCGATCGACATCAAGGGCAAGGGGCGCATGCAGACGTACCTCGTCGTCGGCACGCGGCCGCCGACGCGCGTCGCTGACAGCGCGAACTAGGATGTCCTACAGGCGGCCGACGGCGCCGACGGCGGGAACGATCAACGTCGAGGCGATGTTCGCCTCGGGGTTGAACATGTGCTCGACGCCGAACTCGGCGACGATCGAAAGGCGGCGGTGGAGCGCGACCTCGAGGCCGCCCGCGCCGCGTACGCAGTACCGTGCACCGTCGGAGACGAACACCGGCATACCTGCGGTGATCGTCGGGCGGAACATGCCGTCGAGAAACGCGTAGCGCGCGGCGACGTAGCCGCCGAACTTGGGCCCGAGGATCGCCGCGGCCTCGACCTGGAGGCGCGAGATGACCTCGTAGCTCGCACCGACATATCCGGCTGCACCGGGCGCCTTGGGATCGACGTGTGCGTACGCAAACACGCCGAGCTTGCCCGGCGGCGGCTCGGACTCGACGCGCGTGCCGATGCCCCCGTCGGTGAGCGTCGCCGCGCCGCCGGTCGTCGTGTTCGTGGCGACGGGAATCGCCGCGAGCGTGAGCGTGACCGTCTGATGCGCGCCGGCGACTGCCTCGACGGTGCTCTCGGCTCCGGTGTAGCCATCGCGCCGGGCTCGCACGACGGCGGAACCTGGATCGACGCGGATGTGCGCGACGTCCTTGGCGGGCTCCCAGTCGCCATGGCCGATCTGGACCTCGGCGTCGTCGGGCGTGACGGTGATGTCGAGGATTCCGAGCTTGGCGTCGAGCTCGGCGAGGACCTTGGCGACATCGGCCTTCTTGCCGGCCTCGCTGTCGCTCGCGTCGAGGTAGCGCTGATAGGTGTTCGCGGCCTCGGCATTGCGGCCGAGTGCCTTCAGCGTCGTGCCGATGTTGATGAGGATCTTGGAGCTCGGGAAGCGCGCATAGGCGTCCTTGAACACGGCGAGCGCGCCCAGATAGTCCTTCGCAGCGAAGAGCTTCAGGCCCGATGCGAGCAGCGCCTTCGCATCGACCTTGTCGCCGCTCAGAGAGGGCGAGGGCTGCGCGGAGACAACGGAGGGAACGATGGAGGCGAGTGCGAGCGCGATGAGGGTTCGTTTCACAGGTCGGTCTCGAGCAGTGGATCGGACGTCGGATCCTTCTTCGTTTTCTTCGTCGTCGACTTCTTGGTCGCGGTCTTCGACGGGTCCGCTGTCGCGTCAGGCGTCTTCGCGTGGGAGGTCTTCGTCGGATCCGTCGCGGCCTTCGAGGAGCTCGTCGCCGGCGTCTTCGTCGTATCGGCCGCAGTCTTCGTCGCGTCGGCCGAGGTCTTCGTCGCGTCGGCCGAGGTCTTCGTCGGCTCGTTGGAGGACGTACCCGACTTCGTCGAATCGGTCGCCGACTTCGTCGAATCGGTCGCCGACTTCGTTGCATCGCTCGCCGACTTGGTTGGATCGGTCGCCGACTTCGTCGGATCCGCCGCCGGGTTCGTCGTGTCGGTCGCGGCCTTGGTGGTGTCGGTCGTGGGATTCGTCGTGTCGGTCGCGGGCTTCGTCGGATCCACCGCGGTCTTCGTCGGGTCGGTTGCGGTCTTCGCCGTGTCCGGCTGCGTCGTATCCGGCCTCGGCGTCATCTTCTTCGTCGAGCCGGTCTCGGACGGCGCGCTGGTCGCGTGCTCGTCCTTCTTGCCGCCGCCCGTGAACGTGGCGATCGCGATGCCACCGCCGACGAGCGCGACGAGCGCGACCGCCGGGATGAGCCACTTGTTGCCGCGCTTCGGGGTCTGCGCGATCGAGTGGCTCGCTGCGCCCGATAGCGTCGTCGGCTTCTCCGACGACGGCTGGGTCGGCGGTTGCGCTGGCGCCGGCGTGTACGCGGGCGTGTAGTGCGGCGCAACGCCGCTTCCGTGCTGGGTTGGCGCGTTCGCCGGCGTGAACTGGCCCGGCGTCGGATGTGCCGGCGTGAACTGGCCCGGCGTCGGATGAACGGGCGTGAATTGCGGCGCCGGCGTGAAGCTACCGGGCGTCAGGTGCTGCGCGTTCGCCTGCGCTTGCAAGCTCGCGACCGACGGCCGCTGCTCCCAGCTCGTCGAGCTGCCCCAGCCGGTGCGCTGCGAAATCTGCGCGAAGCGCTGGCCGAGCTCGAGCGCGGTCTGCGGCCGCTGCGCGGGCTGCTTCGCGAGCAGCGACATGACGAGCGCCTCGGTATCGGGCGAGATGCCCTGCACGTAGCGCGACGGCGGCTCGGGATTGACGAACAGGTGCGCGCCGATCAGCTCACCTGCGCCGCGGTCGACGAACGGCGGCCGCCCGGCGAGCATCTCGTAGAACATGCAGCCGATCGAGTAGAGGTCGGCGCGGTGGTCGACGTCGCCCGTGCCGCGGCACTGCTCGGGCGACATGTACGTCGGCGTTCCCATGACCGCGCCGGTCTTCGTCGCGCTGCTCGCGAGGCCCGGCTCGGTGAGCTTGGCGATACCGAAGTCGAGGAGCTTGGGCCGAACGCCGAGCGCAGCGTCGGGATCGGGGACCATGAAGATGTTGTCGGGCTTGAGGTCGCGGTGGACGACGCCCTTGGCATGCGCGGCCGCGAGCGCGCTGCACACGCCCTTGAGGATGGCGGCAGCCTCGCCCTCGCCGACCGGACCGCGCTGCTTGTTGCGGGTCGCGAGCGGCGCGCCCTCGAGGAACTCCATCACGAGGTACGCATGACCCGACTCGAGGTAGCCGAAATCGTAGACCTCGACGATGCCGGGGTGCTTGATGCTCGTCGTCACGCGCGCTTCGTTGAAGAAGCGGTTGACGATGTCGCGGCTCGCCGACATCTCCGGGTGCAGGACTTTGACCGCCGCGATGCGACCGATGAGCGTGTGCTCGGCGCGGTAGACGCTGCCCATGCCACCGACGTTGATCAGGTCGGTGATCTTGTAGCTCCCGGCCAGAGTCCCGATCACCGGCCGGATCATTGACGACTCGCCTCCGCGAGTCAAACGACACCGTGTCAGTCGATCGCTGGGTAGGACACTTGCGTGCGAACCATCTCATTGACTTGCCACCGAGTCGGCTCGATCCTCGCTTCGTGCGCGCGCTCGTCCTGTGTTTTGCCCTTGGTGTTGGTGTGCTCGTGGCTTCGGGGTGTCAGTCGCCCGAGCCGCGCCTGTCGAGCACGGATCAGTTCGCGGTGATCGTGAGCCCGACCACGCACGACTTCGGCGCGCTCCAGGTCGGCCAGCAATCGGCCGGCTTCGCTGTCGACGTCAACCCGAGCGGCACGGCCGGCAGCTTCGACACGATCAACTCGATCACGGAGAACTGTCCCGACTTCAGCGTCAACGCGCCGGGCCTGCCCACCGACGTCTACCGCACCTGCGAGGCCTGCCCGTGCGCGACCGGCTCGTGCCCGATCCCTGCGAACGTCATCTGCTGCACGAGCGACTACCTGAACTACACGTTCACGACGTTTTACGCGCCGACGACTGCGGCGACGACCAGCTGCGTCGTCAACATCAACCTCGCGAGCGGCATCACGAAGACCGTGACGCTGTCGGGTACCGGTACGCCGCCGCCGATCCGGCTGGTGTCGTCGCCGGCGAGCTACAACTTCGGCGACATCCGGCGCAACACGGACAGCGGGCAGATCGACTTCACCGTCAGCAACGCCGGCGGCATGACGATGACCGTGTCGAGCATCCAGATCTCCGCGGGCTTCGCGATCCAGGCGGGACCGACCGGCACGTACGCGCTCGGGCCGGGCGCTTCGCAGGGCTACAAGGTCGTCTGCCACCCGACGGGCCTCGGACCGATCAGCGGCAACTTCACGATCAATAGCAACGATCCGACGACGCCGACGAAGAACATCCCGCTGGCGTGCAAGGGCGTCGACTCGGCGCTCGACTTCGCGCCGACGCCGGTCGCGCTGCCGACGACGCGCGTCGGCGAGCCCAACGAGCTCGACGTCGAGATCAAGAACACCGGCACCGCGCCGATGTCCTTCGAAGGCGTGACGCTGTCGGGCGCCGACTTCCAGATGGTGACGGCGCCGCCGAACGGTAGCGTCCCCGTCGGCGGCGGCAAGACTGCACGCGTGCGGTACATGGCCGCGGCCGCAGGCATGGCGTCCGGTACGTTGACCGCGACGTTCGACGGTGGCCAGCAGCGCGCGACCGCGCTCACGGCGAAGGCGGTGAACACGTCGATGGCGCTCACGCCCGACGGCGACGTCGAGTTCGGCCCGGTGTGCGCCGGCCAGACGAAGAAGCAATCGTTCACGATCGTCGCGAACGACGAGGGCAGCTTCAAGGTGAGCTCGCTCGCCGCCCCTGCCCTGCCGTTCACCGTCGAGAACCCGGCGCTGCCCGCGAACGTCGTCGGCAACGCCGGCAACATGTACACGTTCGATGTCACCGCGGCGCCCGCCGAGGCTGGCGTGCAGACGTCGACGATGACGCTCACGACCGACATCCCTGGCGCGACGCCGCGCACGGTCAACCTCTCGGTCGAGGGCCTGCAGGCGGGCGTCTCGCCGACGCCGGCGACCGTCGACTTCGGCTCGACGATGATCAACACGACGACGCTCGGCCAGAAGGTCAACGTCACGAACTGCAGCACCAGTCAGATCGCGTTCATGAACGCGCATATCGAGGGCGCCGATGACGGTGAGTTCGCGATCGTCGCATCGCCCGAGTCGTCGCAGCTCATGGCAACCGGCACCGCGACCTGGCTCGTCGTCATGACCACGCACGCGAGCGGCCCCAAGCACGCCGAGTTCGTCGTCGACTATGACGGCGGACAGGCCCGGGTGGGCCTCGACGGCGAGGGCCTGGCCGACGGTGTCGGCAGCGGCGACGACGACCCGATCGGCGAGTCCAGCTACTACGCGTGCTCGACGGGCGCGGCCCACGGAATCGCCCCGATCGCGCTGGCGCTCGGGTTCGTGGCGCGCCGCCGTCGCCGCGCTCGCGGATAGCTGATAGCTTCGCGGCGAGCATGGCATCCGAGATCGCCGCCATCTATCGGGCGTCGAAGAAGAAGAAAGACATCAACTGGTTCACCGAGTGGATCGCGCGTCCACCCGCGGCCGTTGTCGTCTATCTACTCCGCAACACGCGGATCACGCCGAACCAGATCACGTTCCTGTCGGCGATCATCGCAGCGGGCGCGTGCGCGATGTTCATCTTACTGCCGTCATGGGCGGGCCTCATCGCCGCCGCGGCGGTGTTCGAGGTCTCGTTCATCCTCGACTGCGCCGACGGCCAGCTCGCTCGCCATCGCAAGATCGCATCGCCGATCGGCCACCTGCTCGACTTCTTGATGGACGAGCTCAAGGCGATGCTGCTGTTCGCGTCCGTCGCGGCGCGACTGTGGCACCAGACCGGCGACGAGCGACTGCTCCTCGTCGGGCTCGGCGGCCTGTTCTGCCTCGCGTCCGGAATCGCGCTGACCTCGTTCATGCGCCGCCCCGAGTACGGCGCGAAGCAGATGACCGAGGACGGTCAGCCGGCCGAGGTCGGCAAGCGGCGCGGCCCGATCGGCATGGCGCTCAACGTGTTCGAGTGGGCCGCGCGGTTCGTCGTCCACTACCCGCAGTACCTGTTCATCTGCGCGCTGGCCAACCGCATCGACATCTACTTCTGGGCGTACGCGGGCGTGAACGTCCTCTACCTCGGTATGAGCTTCGCGAAGATCCTGCTGAAGCTCGGAAGGTTCGCCCCCCGATGACCATTCGACGCGCAATCCTCATCGCCGCCGGTCGCGGCAAGCGGCTCGGCACGCACACCGACGAGGTTCCCAAGTGCATGGTCCAGATCGGCGACAAGCCGATCCTCGGTCACGTGTGGGACGCCCTGTCGTCGGTCGGCGTCGACGAGCTCGTCGTGATCCGCGGCTACCGCGGCGACGTCCTCGAGCAGTTCGTGCGCTCGCTCGTGCCGAACGCGGTCTTCGTCGACAACGACGAGTGGCAGACCAACAACGTCCTGCTCTCGCTCGGCAAGGCTCGCAAGTTCCTCGATCAGCCGACGTACCTCACGTACTCGGACATCCTGTTCACGCGCGAGGTCGCCGCCGCGGCGGCCGCATCGACCGCCGAGATCGGTCTCGTGATCGATCGCCAGTTCCGCTCGATCTACGAGGGCCGCACCGAGCATCCGCTCGACGAGGGCGAGGTCGCCGACCTCCTCCCCGACGGTACGGTCGCGCGCGTCGGCAAGAAGGCGCTGCCGCCGGCCGATGCTGTCGGCGAGTTCATCGGCCTGTCGCGGCTCGGCCCGCGCGGCGTCGCGATCGCAGCGCGCACGATCGATCAGATCGCGCTGCAGTACGCCGGTCGCGAGGACGAGCCGTTCCAGCGCGCCGCGCGCTATCGCAACTCGTACCTGACCGATCTGTGGCAGCAGCTGATCGACACCGGCATCCAGATCGACCCGATCTTCATCGACGGCCAGTGGCGCGAGATCGATACGGGCCAGGATCTCGAACGCGCACGCATGCTGTTAGAGTCGCGCCCGAAGGAGTGGAGATGATGCGCCTGACGATCTGGATCGTTGCCGTGCTCGCCATCGCCGGTTGCAACAAGCCGAGCGAGGGCGACTGCCGCAAGGCGATCGCGAACATGCAGCACCTCATGGGCACCGAGAACCTGCGCGACCCCGCGCTCGTCGAGGGCGAGGTGCGGCGCTGCAAGGGCGGCTCGAAGAAGAAGGCGGTCCAGTGCGCGATGGCCGCACAGACGCTCGAGGAACTGCAGAAGTGCGAGTTCTATCATGTGCCCGCGAACGCCAAGGGCGTCGGGACCGTCGAGCCGACGGGCTCGGCTGGTAGCGCGGGCTCGGCCGTCGAGGCCGGCTCGGCCGGTAGCGCGGGCTCGGCCGTCGAGGCCGGCTCGGCCGGTAGCGCGGGGTCGGCCGTCGAGGCTGGCTCCGGATCGGCGGGCGCGGCGATGGGCGGTGCAGGCGGCGGCAGCGCGGGTGGAGCGATGGGTGGCGCAGGCGCGGGCTCGGCGGGAGCTCCGGCGGGCTCTGCCGGTAGCGCGGCCGGCTCGGCCGGTTCTGCGAAATAATCGGCTCCCGTAGCAGCGAGCGCCTCTCACTCGTTC
>JABFXX010000578.1 GCA_013368795.1 Kofleriaceae bacterium | reverse complement strand
ACTACGCGGAGAAGGTCCGCAAGGCGAAGTACGACCTCGATCAGGACGAGGTGAAGAACTACCTCCAGCTCGACAAGCTGCGCGAGGCGATGTTCTGGGCCGCCGGCCAGCTCTACGGCTTCGAGTTCAAGCCGGTGAAGGGCGTGCCCGTCTATCACAAGGACGTCACGACCTATGAGGTCGTGCGCGACGGCAAGCACGTCGGCCTCTGGTACTTCGATCCGTACGCGCGCCCCGGCAAGCGCTCGGGCGCGTGGATGAGCGAGTACCGCACGCAGGAAGGCTTCAAGACGGTCGTCACGCCGGTCGTCTCGAACAACTCGAACTTCGTGAAGGGCAAGGCCGGCAAGCCGGTGCTCATCTCGTGGGACGACGCGACGACGCTATTCCACGAGTTCGGTCACGCGCTGCACGGCCTCAACTCGGCGGTGCAGTACCCGACGCTCGCGGGCACGAACACCAAGCGCGACTTCGTCGAGTTCCCGAGCCAGCTCAACGAGCACTGGCTGACGACGCCCGAGGTCCTGAGCAAGTTCTGCGTCCACTACCAGACGGGCAAGCCGATTCCGGCCGACCTCGTCGCGAAGATCGAGAAGGCGCGGAACTTCAACCAGGGCTTCAAGACGGTCGAGTACCTCGCGTCCGCGATCTACGACCTCAAGATCCACCTCGCGCCGACCGACAAGGCGATCGATCCCGACACGTTCGAGAAGACGACGATGAAGGAGATCGGCTGCCCGACCGAGATCGTCATGCGCCACCGCCCGCCCGCGTTCGGCCACATCTTTGCCGACGATGGCTACTCGGCTGGGTACTACGTCTACATCTGGGCCGATACGCTCACAGCGGATGCAGCCGAGGCATTCGTCGAGGCGAAGAGCTTCTACGACAAGGCGACCGCCAAGAAGCTGCACGACGACATCATGAGCGTCGGAAACTCGATCCCGCCGGAGCAGGCGTTCCGTCAGTTCCGCGGCCGCAACGTCGACACCGACGCACTCATGCGAGATCGCGGGTTTCCGGTGAGTGGATCGGCGCCGAAGAAGAAGGCGTGAGACATCGGTGAGCCGATCATGCCGACTTTTGATTGTTGCGTAGGCTACGCAGATGCCCCCAGCTGATCGCCGTCCGCGCGGTGTTGTACCGGCGGTGACCACCGAAGGCCGCCGCAAGCCGAAGGAACCCCGCCCCACCGTCAACACGATGATGCGGATCATCGAGCGCGCAGAGCTCGACCAGCTCGCGCGCGACCTCGACAAGCTCGAGTAGCGCGAGATGTAATGCGGTCGCCGTTCTCACGGACGCTCCCGTCCGAGTTACGATGACCTCAAATGGTTCGTGACCCGCGCGACGACGAGTCCGCCCGCAAGCCGGAGCGCGACTCGAAGCCGCGAGTCACCCGTCTCTACGGCGCCGTCGATCTCGAGGCGAACTATCCGCCGACGATGGCGGATCCGCAGACGACGAAGGCGATCACCGCGGAGACTCCCGCGGTCGGCGCGCTACTCGAGCGCTATCGCATCGGCGGCGTGCTCGGCCAGGGCGGCATGGGCGAGGTGCTGTCGGCGCGCGACGAACAGATCGGACGTCCCGTCGCGATCAAGCGACTGCGCGTCGAGAACCCGAGCCCCGACGTGCTCGCGCGCTTCTTGCGCGAGGCGCGGATCCAGGGCCGGCTCGAGCATCCCGCGGTCGTCCCGGTGCACGAGCTGTGGAACGAAGGCGGTCAGCCGTTCTTCGTGATGAAGCAGCTCGCAGGCACGACGCTCGCCGACGTGATCCCCAGGCTCGCCCTCGCCGACAAGCGCGCGCTCGAGGAGTTCCCGCTCCAGCGCCTGCTCCGCGCGTTCGCCGATGCGTGCCTCGCGATCGAGTTCGCGCACACGCGCCGCGTCGTCCATCGCGATCTCAAGCCGGCGAACATCATGCTCGGCGACTTCGGCGAGGTGTACGTGCTCGACTGGGGCATCGCGCGCATCACCGACGATGCCGAGGAGCGCTCGCGCGACAGCTTCGCCGACATCGGCACGGTCGACGGCACGCAGACAATCGCCGGTGCGATCCTCGGCACGCCCGGCTACATCTCGCCGGAACAGATCCGCGGCGACTACCTCCTCGACGGTCGCGCCGACGTCTACTCGCTCGGCTGCATCCTGTTCGAGGTGCTCGCACTCCAGCCGCTGCACCCACGGGGCCAGGCCAGCATCACGACCGCGCTCGCCGGCGTCGATGCGAGGCCATCGATCCGCGCGCCCGATCGCGAGATTCCGCCCGAGCTCGACGCGATCTGTGTCCGGGCGACGCAGGTCGACCCGAACTACCGATTCGAGACTGCGCGCGCGCTCGGCGATGCGGTCCAGCACTTCCTCGACGGCAATCGCGACATCGCACTGCGCCGCGAGCTCGCGAAGGAAGAGCTCGAGCAGGCGCGCGTCGCGCTCCGCAAAGGCAACGGCACGACCGAACGCCGCGATGCACTGCGAGCCGCCGCCCGCGCACTCGCGCTCGATCCGACGGAGCGCGAGCCGGCCGACCTCGTCGGTGCGCTGATGCTCGAGCCTCCGGCCGAGGTCCCCGACGAGGTCCACGCCGAGCTCGCAGAGCTCGATCTCGAGGCGCTGAAGACGAGCGCGAAGTTCGGCGTCCTCGCCGCGTTCGCGTATCTCGCGTTCTTCCCGATCCTGTACTGGATCGGGTTTCGCGAGCTCTGGTGCATGATCGCCGGCCCGGCGCTCTGCGTCGCGATCATCCTCATCCAGCTGTTTGTCTCGCCAACGCGGCCGTATCTCTCGGGCTACCTCGCGATCCTCGGCAACCTCGCGATGTTCGCGCTGTTCGGCTGGATGGTGAGTCCGATCGTCATCGGGCCCGGTCCCGCGATCATCATGGTGACGCTCATGGCGGCGCACCGGCAGCTGATCCGGCCGTGGATCCTCGCGTTGCTGACGTCGCTCTGCACGCTCATCCCGTGGATCCTCGAGTCGACGAGCGTCTCGGTCGCCGGCAACACGCTCGTCCTTCACACTGCCGCGACCGAGCTCGACCCGTCGGCGACGCTCGCCGGCCTGTTCCTCTACATCGTCGCGCTCGTCCACCTCGCGGCGCTGCTGTCGCGCCTGCAGGACGACGATCGCCGCAAGACCCGGCAGATGATGCAGCTACAGGCATGGCAGCTGCGGCAACTCGTGCCGCGGCCGACGAGCAAGCCACCGCAGTAGCCGCGTACGTGCGAATACGGCGGATGCGCGGCCCGCTTGGTGCAACGCGTCCGCCATGAATGCGTTCGTGCTCGTTCATCGGCCTCATCGCGATCGCTGGTGCGTGCGCCAAGGACAAGGAGTCTCAACAGAGCGCCCCGCCGCAGACCGTGGAGGTCGGGACCGTGGAGATCCGGCCACAGCACGTACCGCTCACCACGGAGCTGCCGGCGCGCATGTCGGCGTTTCGGGCGGGCGAGGTCCGCGCGCGCGTCGACGGGATCGTGCAGAAGCGCCTGTACCAGGAAGGCGACGACGTGCGCGAGGGACAGCCGCTGTTCCAGATCGATCCCGCGCCGTATCGCGCGGCACTGGCGAGCGCCGAGGCACAGGTCGCGAGCGCCAAGGCATCGGCGACGTCGTCGCAGCTACTCGCCGAGCGCTACACGCGTTTGATCCAGAAGCACGCGGTCAGCAAGCAGGAGTACGACAACGCGATCGCGCAGGCGAAGTCGGCGCGCGCGAACATCGACGCCGCTCGAGCGGCGCGCGACACCGCGAAGATCAACCTCGGCTACACGCGCGTGTATGCGCCGATCTCGGGCAAGACCGGCCCGGCACGCGTCACCGAGGGCGCATACGTCCAGCAGTCCCAGGCGACGCTGCTCACGACCGTCACGCAGCTCGATCCGATCTACGCCGACACGTCGTGGCCGACGAGCGACCTGTTGCGCGTACGGCGCGAGCTCGAGCACGGCGAGCTCGTCACGATCCAGGGCAACCCGCGGGTGACCGTGATCCTCGAGGATGGTCGCGAGTACCCGATACCGGGCAAGTTGATCGTCACCGGCGTCAACGTCGAGCAAACGACAGGCTCGGTGCCGGTGCGCGCGCTCGTGCCGAATCCGCGCGGTGAGCTGCTACCCGGCATGTACGTCCGCGTGCGGCTCCAGGAGGGCACCGTGCCGAACGCGCTGCTCGTGCCCCAGCGTGCGGTCACGCGCGATCGCAGCGGCACCGCGACCGCGCTCGTGGTCAAGCTCGGCAAGGTCGAGCTGCGCAAGCTCACGACCGATCGCGCCGTCGGCAACGCGTGGCTCGTCACCGCGGGCATCGCGCCCGGCGATCACGTGATTGTCGAGGGCCAACAGAACGTGAAGCCCGGCATGCCGGTCAAGGAGGTCCCTGCGCCGGCCGAGGTCGGCAAGCCGCCACCACAGCAGCCGCAAGCCCGTCGTCCACCCCAAGGACCGGGGGGCCGCTGATGGCGCGCTTCTTCATCGACCGGCCGATCTTCGCGTGGGTGATGGCGATCATCGTGATGCTGTTCGGCATCATCTCGATCGCGCGCCTGCCGATCGCGCAGTACCCGCCGATCGCACCGCCGGCGATCACCGTGACGTCGGTCGATCCGGGCGCGTCGGCCGAGACCGTCGACTCGACGATCACCCAGGTCATCGAGCAGCAGATGCGCGGCCTCGACAACCTGCGCTACATCCTGTCGAACAGTGACTCGACCGGTCAGTCTCAGCTCGAGCTGACGTTCGAGCCGGGCACCGATCCGAACACCGCGCAGATCCAGGTCCAGAACAAGCTGCAGCTCGCCACGCCTCGCTTGCCCGAGGTCGTGCAGCGGCAGGGTCTGACCGTCGCCAAGGCGACGAAGAACTTCCTCCTCGTCCTCGCGTTCTACTCCGCCGACGGCAGCATGACGCGCGACGATGTCTCGGACTTCGTGAACTCGGTCGTCGCCGATCCGCTCGGCCGCGTGCCGGGCGTCGGCGATATCCAGGTGTTCGGCGCGCAGTTCGCGATGCACATCTGGCTCGATCCCGAAGCGCTCGCGAATCGCGGCCTCACCGCGATCGACGTGTCGAGCGCGATCTCCGCTCAGAACGTGCAGGTCGCGGCCGGCCAGTTCGGCGGCGTTCCCGCCGTGCCGGGCCAGCAGCTCAATGCAACGATCTCGGCGAAGACGCGGTACCAGACGCCCGAGCAGTTCGAGCAGATCCTGCTGCGCGTCAACCAAGATGGCTCGCGGGTCCTGTTGCGCGATGTCGCACGCGTCGAGCTATCGAGCGAGACGTTCGACCTGGAGGCGCGCTTCAACGGCAAGCCGTCCGCGGCGATGGCGATCCGACTCACGCCCGGCGCGAACGCGATCGACACGGCGAAGGCGGTGCGCGCGCGGCTCGCCGAGCTCTCGACGACGTTTCCGCCGAGCATCCGCGTCGGCTACCCACTCGACTCGATCCCGTTCGTCAAGATCTCGATCCGAGAGGTCGTGAAGACGCTGATCGAAGCGATCGTGCTCGTGTTCCTCGTGATGCTGCTGTTCCTGCAGAGCTTCCGCGCGACGCTCATCCCGACGCTCGCGGTGCCGGTCGTCTTGCTCGGCACGTTCGGCGTGCTGTCGGTGCTCGGCTACAGCATCAACACGCTGACGATGTTCGCGATGGTGCTCGCGATCGGCCTGCTCGTCGACGACGCGATCGTCGTGGTCGAGAACGTGTCGCGCATCATGGAAGAGGAGAAGCTGTCGCGCAGAGACGCGACCCGGAAGTCGATGGACGAGATCACCGGCGCTCTGGTCGGCGTCGCGCTCGTCATTGCCACGGTGTTCATTCCGATGGCGTTCGTCAGCGGCTCCGTCGGCGTGATCTATCGCCAGTTCGCGATCACGATCGTCTCGGCGATCACGTTGTCGGTCCTCGTCGCGCTGACGTTCACGCCGGCGCTGTGCGCGACGGTGCTCAAGGCGGGTCATGCGCCCCGGCGCAGGGGCCCGATCGGCTGGTTCAACCGCGGCTTCGATCGGACGCAACGCGGCTACAGCCGCGCGGTCGGCAAGCTCGTGCGGCACAGGCTGCCCTCGATGCTCGTCTATCTGGCGATCGCCGCCGCGGTCGTGCTGCTGTTCAAGCGGTTGCCGACGGGCTTCCTCCCCCAGGAGGACCAGGGCCAGATCTTCGTCCAGGTGCAGCTGCCTCCAGGCGCGACGCAAGAGGAGACGCGCGCGGTCCTGAAGGAGGTCTCCGACTATCTGCTCGAGCACGAGAAGGAGGCCGTCAGCTCGGCGCTCGATGTCGTCGGCTTCTCGTTCATCGGCCTCGGCCAGAACGTCGGCTCGGTGTTCGTGAGGCTCAAGGACTGGGAAGAGCGAGACGCAAAACGACTCAGAGCGCCGGCGGTCGTCGCGCGAACGATGAAGGCCACCGCGCACCTGAGATCCGCGAAGATCATCGCGTTCCCGCCACCGCCGATTCTCGAGCTCGGCTTCGTCGCCGGCTTCCAGCTCCAGCTCCAGGACCGCGGTGGCCTCGGGCACGACCGCCTGTTGCAGGCGCAGGACCAGCTGATCGCGATGGCGGCGAAGAACCCGGCGCTGACCAAGGTCCGGCCCGGTGGCCTGCCCGATCGCCCCGAGTTCAAGCTCGAGGTCGACGAGAACAAGGCGTCGTCGTTCGGGCTGCGCCTCCAGGATGTGAACTCGTCGATCTCGTCGACGTGGGGCGCGGCGTACGTGAACGACTTCCTCGACAAGGGCCGCACGAAGCGCGTGTTCCTCCAGGCCGATGCGCCGTTCCGCATGCAGCCCACGGATCTCGCGCGCTGGTACGTGCGCAACAGCACGAACCAGATGGTGCCGTTCTCGGCATTCACGACCGGACAGTGGCGGGTCGGCGCGCAGCGGCTCGACCGGTTCAACGGATTCCCGACCGCGACGATCCAGGGCGAGGCAGCCCCGGGACACAGCTCCGGTCAGGCGCTGAAGGCGATCGACGAGCTCGCGTCGAAGCTGCCGGCGGGATTCGGCCACGACTGGTACGGGCCTGCGTACGAGGAGCTCAAGGCCGGCGCCGGCGTGCTCACGCTCTACGCGCTGTCGATCCTCGTCGTGTTCCTGTGCCTCGCCGCGCTGTACGAGAGCTGGTCGATTCCTGCGGCGGTCCTGCTCGTCGTGCCGCTCGGCGTGCTCGGTGCCGTCGCCGCATCGCTGCTCGGCAGGCAGTCGAACGACGTCTACTTCCAGGTCGGCATCCTCGCGGTGATCGGTCTCGCCGCGAAGAACGCGATCCTCATCGTCGAGTTCGCGAAGAACATGGTCGACGAGGGCAAGGCTCCGATCGACGCCGCGGTCGAGGCCTCTCACCTGCGCCTGCGTCCGATCCTCATGACGTCGCTCGCGTTCGTGCTCGGCGTGTCGCCGCTCGCGATCTCGCGCGGCGCGGGCTCGGGTGCGCAGAACGCGATCGGTATCGCGATTGTCGGCGGCGTCGTCACCGCGACCGTGCTCGCCGTCCTGCTCGTGCCGGTGTTCTTCGTCCTCATCATGGGTCGCCGGGCGCGCAAGCCATCGGAGACCGGCATCGCACCGGGGCACCATGCGTAAGCTGCTGCTCGTCGCGCAGCTCGTCGGCTGCACGATGATTCCGCGTTACGAGCGGCCTCCCCTGCCCGTCTCGGATCGGTTCCCGGGCGGAGGCGGAACGCTCGCCGCCGCCGACCAGGGCTGGCGCAAGATGTTCGGCGATCCGCGGCTGCAGGCGCTGATCGCGCTCGCGCTCGCGAACAACCGCGATCTGCGCGTCGCCGCGCTCAACGTCGAGGCGTCGCGTGCGCAGTACCGCATCCAGCGCGCCAAGCTGATGCCCACGCTCTCCGGCCTCGGCTCGGGCTCTCGCCTCGCAGGCGGCGCACTGACCAGCGGCGTCCTCGGCGGCGGCGGAGGAGGGGCGGCCGTCGTCCCGATCCCGGAAACGTTCTACGTGCTCGGCCTCAACGCGTCGTGGGAATTCGACCTGTTCGGCCGGCTGCGCAGCCTCAAGAGGCAAGCGCTCGAATCGTATCTCTCGACGATGGAGGCCCATCGCGCCGCGCACCTCTCGCTCGTCGGCCAGGTCGTCACGCAATACCTCGTCGAGCGCAGCTACGCCGAGCAGTACGACATCGCGGTCCTGACCGAGAAGTCGACCCGCGAGACGTACGATCTGACGAAGGAGCTGTACGACGAGGGCCAGCGTTCCGAGCTCGACCTGCGCGCCGCTGAAGCGCAGTGGCAGAACGTGCGCGGCGCGCTCGAACAGCTCTCGCGTCTGCGCGTGCAGGCCCAGAACGCGCTCGTCTTGCTCGTCGGGCAGCCACTGCCGCCGAACCTGCCGCCCCCGCAGCCACTCGCCACCGCGCAGATGATCTGCGATCTCGCGCCGGGAATCCCGTCGCAGGTTCTGCTGCGCCGCCCCGACGTGCTCGAGGCCGAGCACGCCCTGCTCGCCGCGAATGCGAACATCGGCGCGGCGCGCGCACAGTTCTTCCCGAAGATCTCGCTGACGGGCTTTGCCGGCACGCTCAGCATCGCGTTCAAGAAGCTGTTCTCGGATGGCACCGGCCTGCTCGCGTTCTCGACGATGATCGGCCAGCCGATCTTCACCGGCGGCGCGAACATCGCGAACCTCGACAACGCGCACGTCCAGAAGCAGATCAAGATCGCGCAGTACGAGAAGGTGATCCAGACCGCGTTCCGTGAGGTCGCCGACGCACTCGTCGCTCGCGAGACGTACGAGCGCCAGCTCGCCTCGCAGATCGCGCAGGTGAAGGCGCAGGAGGTCCGCTTCGACCTGTCGCGCGAGCGCTACAAGGAAGGCGTCGCGGGCTACCTCGACGTGCTCTCCGCGCAGAACGACCTCTATGCGGCGCAGCAGACCCTGATCCAGCTCCGCGCCGATCGGCTCACCAACCTCGCCGACCTCTATCGCGCACTCGGCGGCGGCTGGCGCGAGAACTAGAGCTCGGCGACGCGCGCCTGGAGCTGCTGCAGCTCGACGGCCTCGAGCTCGTCGGGGATGTTGTCGACGCCGAGGTCGGCGATCGCCCGCTCGAGCAGCGACTTCTTCTGCGCGGCGCTCTGCACGCGCGCGAGTCGCTCGAGCAGCGGCGCGAGCTCGAGGCGCGCGACGGTCTGGATCAGCTCGCGGCGGGGCGCGGCCTCGGCGATCATCTCGAGCGCACGCCCGAGCGCGACGCGGCGCGCGACCGTTCCCTCGGTGGTCTCGAGGCGCGCGAGCCAGTCCTTCACCGTCAGCGGCGGTGGCGCGACACCGGCGGCGACCGCGGGCGTCGGCACGGCGAGCCTTGCCTTGCGATAGCCGTCGAGCAGCTTGCGCAGCTGTGGCGTCATGTTCGCGAGCAGGCTCTGGTTCTGCTCGGCGAACCTCGCCGCGAACGTCGGCGACTGGAACGAGAACGAGCTCGCCTGCCCGGACCAGCCACGGTACTCGAGCGCGAGATGCGGTGACGCGCACGACGCACCGCACACCTTCGTTGCGGCCGCACGCCTCGCGCCGCGCACCCACCACGCGATCGTCGCCGCTGCGACGAACACGACGAGGCCGAGCCAGAGCTTCGCGGCGACGGCGATGACGATCGCCGACAGGATGCCGAGCAGCATCACCGCCGCCGATGCGACACCGGCCGACTCCCACGCGCTGACATGCGCGACGCAGCGACGGCAGTACGAAAACGCGAGCGCCTTCCCGCTCGTCCGCGATACGACGCGGACATCGACCTCGGGCGCCGCACCACAGCACGGACACTCGAACGGGACACCGAACTTCCGGGACGAGACCTCCACGATCACGCCGGCCATACACCCTACTATCTCATGTCACGCGCCGAGCGCGGCGATCATCTGCTTGCGCTGCCCGTCGTCGGGAATGCGTCCGAACGCGGCCTGCACGTTGTCTGCGATGTGTGAGGGATTCGACGTCGCAGGAATCGGACACGTCACGGCAGGGTGACCGATGATGAACTTCAGGAAGAACTGCGCCCAGCTCGTGCAGTCGATGTCGGCGGCGATCGCGGGCAGTGCCTTGCCCTTCACCTGACGAAACAGCGCGCCGCTCTCGAATGGTGTCATCACGAGCACGGCCGTGCCGGTGTCCTGCGCCGTCGGCAGGATTCGTTTCTCCGCGAGCCGGTCGGTGATGCTGTACGGGATCTGGATGAAGTCGAGCTTCTCGGTCTTCATCAGCTTCTCGATCGCGTCGAACTGATCGTGCTGGTAGTGCGTGACGCCGAGATAGCGAATCTTGCCGGCGTCCTTCCACTCGCGCAGCACGGGCAAGTGGGTCTTCACGTCGAGCAGGTTGTGCACCTGCATGAGGTCCATGCGCTGCGTGCGCATGCGCTTCAGCGAGCGCTCCATCGCCTCGATGCCGGCCTTCTTGCCGGTCGTCCACACCTTCGTCGCGAGGAACGGCGTCCCGATCTTGCCGATCGTCGCGAGCTCGTCGCCGGTCACCTCCTCGGCGCGGCCGTACATCGGCGAGCTGTCGATCACGCGACATCCCGCATCGAGGAACTTCGTCAGCACCTCGTCGATCGGCTTGCGTGCGGCACCCGCACCGACGTCGAACGTCTGCCACGTGCCGAGCCCGACGACGGGCAACCGCTCCTTGCCATCCTTGGACTTCGGGATCGGTCGCGTCTGGATCATCTTCTTGTCCTTGGCGTCGGCGCGTGCCGCATGCAGCAGCGCGGCGGTCGCGGTCAGCTGGAGGAGCTCTCGACGATTCAGCAAGGCTTGGACTTCAACCTCTCGTCGAAGCATATCCCGTTGCCATTGGGCAGCACGGCCTTGGTCACCCTCGCCTGGGCACCGAGCACGACGCGGCTTCCCTTGGGAATCGTCTCGGTACCGATCACGAGATTGCTCTCGAGCTGGCAGCCGGACAGCACACCGTCGGGACCGTAGGTCAGCGGTCCGCCCGGTCCGCACAGCACGACCGACTCCTTCGGCGTGCCGGCCACCGTCTCGGGAGGCGCGAACACGTACTCGGTCGCGCACGTGACGCTGCCATCGGGCGCGGCCTTCTCGGAGTCCGCTTTGCACATTCCGTGCACCTTCGGCGCAGCGGCCGAGCCACCCGACCCATCGGCCACGGGCTCGTCGGCCTTCGCCTCGGGAATCTTCACGTCGGGCAGCGGCCTCAGCTTTAGCCCGTGCGACGCGAGCGTCTCGTCGAGCTTGCGCTCCCAGCGCATCACGGACGCCTGCGCGTCCATCATCTTCGCGTGACCACGACGGAACTTGTCCGGATCGGGCGGGTCGAACGCGGCCGCCATCTCGGCGATCGCGTCGCGTTCGGCCTTCACGGTCGCGACGAAATCGTCGTGGAGCTGCTTGGCCGCGGGCGGCGGCGTCAGCTTGCTCGCGCCCTCGACAGCCTCGGTGAGGAGGGGAAGCGCCGCGTCACGAATCCGGTACTTGGTCCGGCTCGGTCGCTTCTCGAAGTCCTCGGCGGTGATGTCCGCGTACCCTGCCCTCGCGGCGAGCGCGCGAGCGAGGTACGGCGCGAGGTCCGTGTTGATGTAGCGATCGACATCGGCCCCGCCCTCCTTCTTCTTCGAGCCACACGCGACGCCCAGGACCAGCACGATCGCCAGCGCAAATGCCTTCATTGCCGGGATATCATAAGGCATGAGGTTTCTCGCGTTGGCGCTGGCGGGCGCTCTGGCTGCGTGCGGCGGAACTGGTGATGATGGCTCGGGTACGACGTACGCGAGCATCTCGGTCGAACCCGAGTTCGCGACGGTGACGGTCTCGCTCGGCAGTACGACGACGCAGCCGTACAAGGTGTTCGGCGTCGCCGCCGACGGATCGAAGAAGGACATCACGTCGTCGTGCGCGCTCGCGATCGACGCCGAGTTCGGCACGTTCGAGGCCGCGACCGCGAAGGTCGTCGCGCACGGCGGCAAGGCGAACATCGTCGCGGGCTGCGGCGAGCAGATGGGCAGTGCGGTGCTCGCGGTCAACCTCGTCGGCAGCGTCGTCACACCGCCCGCGCCCGACAACGCGCCCGACCTGTTCAACTCCGCGGTCACGACGGCCGATCCCGCGCACATCCCGGTGGTCGAGTACCCGATCAACAACGCGGTGTCGCCGAGGAACATGCCGGCGATCGAGGTCCAGTACACGACGGCCGGCAATGACCTGTTTCACGTCCGCCTCGCGTCGACGTTCATCAACGTCGACATCTACACGACGACACCCGAGGCGATGCTCTCCGAGGCCGACTGGGAGTCCGTCGTCGGCAGCGCAGCAGGCGACAACCTCAAGATCACGGTCGAGGGTCTCGTTCAGGCCGCGCCTTCGATGAAGTACGCGAGCCCGGATACGACGCTCGTCGTGTCGCGCGACACCATCGACAAGACGTCGATCTATTACTGGGCCTCGTCGCGCGGCAACATCATGGAGCAGCAGTTCGGCTCGACTACGCCACCGAACGTCGTCAAGGACGACTGCACGTCGTGTCACTCGGTCAGCCGCTCGGGCACGCGCGTCGGCTACAGCCGGTGCGTCGCGGGCAACTGCGATGGTGCGCAGATCGCGGTCGGATTTCTTCGCTACGACTCCGACGCGAGGACCTGGAACGAAGCGGTCAACGCGAACGCCAAGGCGATCAACGGCTCCTACACGACGTTCGCGCCGATCGGGAACCCGTATCCCGACGACACCAAGTCGCTCGCGATCGTGACCAAGGCCGGCGGCACGCTGTCGCTGTACGATCCCGACACCGGCACGCCGGTCGCATCGAACCTCGACGCAGTGTCGACGCATGGCACCGGTGCGCGGTCGGCACTGATGCCCGACTGGTCCCCCGACGGCAAGTCGGTCGTGTTCACGTCTGCCGCGGGCGCCGGTCAGTGGATCGACCTGTCGAACGGCTCGATCGCGATCATGAGCTACGAGAACCAGGCCGGCGAGCACGTGTTCGGCGAGCCTCAGTTCCCGTTCCCCAACCCGATCACGCTGGCGAACGGCGCGTACACGAACTTCTTCTTCCCGAGCTACTCGCCCGACGGCGCCCTGATCGTCATGAACGCCGCGCGCAGCGGCTGGCGCAGCAACCCGGCGCGCAATGCAGGTCAGCGGCTGATGCTCGCCGACGCGACGGGTGCGTGGATCACCGATATGCCGGCGATGAACGGCGGCATGGTCGACCTCGACATCACGTGGGCGCACTGGGCACCGACGGTTGGCAATGACTACTACTGGGTCGTGTTCTCGAGTGAACGCGACTACGGCCATCGCATCACCGCGACGAACACCGCGCCGGCATGCGTCGCCAACGGCGTCAGCCAGTGCAAGCAGATCTGGATCGGCGCGGTCGCGAGGAACAAGCTGAACGGTATGGTCGATCCGAGCGCGCCACCGATGTGGATGCCGAATCAGGACACGCAGGCCGACAACATCAGTCCGTACTGGTCGGTGCCCGCCGGCCTGCAGTAGCGCGTGGTATCTAGCCACGCATGAAGCCGGTCTCGATCGGAACGCCCAAGAGTCCTCACGCCACTCGCGTCCTGCTCCTCGGTTCCGGCGAGCTCGGCAAGGAAGTCACCATCGAGCTGCAGCGGTTCGGCGTCGAGGTGATCGCGTGCGATCGCTACGCCGATGCGCCGGCGATGCAGGTCGCGCATCGCAGCCACGTCATCGACATGCTCGATCGCGCGGCGGTGCGTCGCGTCGTCGAGCAAGAGAAGCCGCACCTGATCGTCCCCGAGATCGAGGCGATCGCGACCGCCGAGCTGGTCCAGCTCGAGTCCGAGGGCTGGCACGTCATCCCGACCGCCGATGCCGCACGCCTGACGATGGATCGCGAGGCGATTCGCCGCGTCGCCGCCGACGAGCTCGGCCTGCCGACGGCGAAGTTCCAGTTCGCCGACACGCTCGACGAGCTGCGCACCGCCGCCCGCGCGCTCGGCTGGCCGGTCGTCATCAAGCCGATCATGTCGAGCTCGGGCAAGGGCCAGTCGCTCGCCCACAGCGAGGCCGACCTCGACAAGAGCTGGCACTACGCGCAGACCGGCGGCCGCACGGGCGCGGGCCGCGTGATCGTCGAGGAGTTCATCCACTTCGAGTCGGAGATCACGATGCTGACGGTGCGCTCCGCGTCGGGCACATCGTTCTGCGATCCGGTCGGCCACCGCCAGGTCGGCGGCGACTACATCGAGAGCTGGCAGCCTCACCAGATGAGCGCGCTGCAGATCGAGCGCTCGCAGGAGGTCGCGAAGAAGATCACCGATCGCCTCGGCGGCTACGGCATCTTCGGCGTCGAGCTGTTCCTCCTGCCGAACGACCGCGTCATGTTCAGCGAGGTCAGCCCTCGCCCGCACGACACCGGCCTCGTCACGCTCGCGACGCAGGTGTGGTCCGAGTTCGCGCTGCACGCGCGCGCGATCCTCGGCCTGCCGATCTCGACGATCCGCCGCCACTCGACGGGCGCGTCGGTCGCGCTGCGCGCCGAGGGAAATCTCGCGTCGCCGATGATCGAGGGTCTCGCCGAGGCCTACGCGACGCCTGACGTCGACGTGCGGTTCTTCGGCAAGCCGACCGCTGGGCCGCGCCGCCGGCTCGGCGTCGTCCTCGCGACCGCAGACACGGTCGAGGCGGCGCTCGCGAAGGCGACGAGGGTCGCCGGCCTCGTGAAGCTGCGCGACGGCAACGTCTGAGGAGGGCTTTTCACACGCCCGGTGTCGACGGTTCCGTCGGAGAGGACTTGGTCCTGCGCAGGGCGTCTTGGTCCACCGACAGGAGCACGGCATCCCCGATCGACCGAACCTGCTCGATCGGTACCTCGACAGAGGTTCCACGAAGGAGGCCGTGCGGAATTCCGAGCTGATCTGCGACATCTTTCGGCACCCGGACCTGCACCCCTGCCACCTGCAGCCGGCCGGGCTCGATTAGCAGGTGCTCGAGCTCGCCCACCCTCACGCCGTCGTTCGTCAGCACCGCGCGTCCATGAAGGGAATCATCGGTCACCATGAGGAAACGCGCTGCGAGTTACGTGCCGCGCGCATCTCGTCAGACCAGGGCTCGATACGCGTGCGCTGCCCGAGCACCTCGGTAATCAGGATACGCACGTCGTACACGATGCCTGCGGGCGTCCTCAGGTGCTCGACCACGAGCCGCACGGGTTCGCCCGGGTACACGCCGTTCGCGAGCGAGACGAACATCGTGCCATCGGGCAGCTGCACGAGACCGTCGAGCGTGACCGAGAGCTCGGGCTGCTCCGACACGGCGACGGCGTCCGGTTTCGGTTCCTGGCCGCATGCGGACAACACGAGGACGGCAAGTCCCCACGCGCGGTTCATTTCAGGCTCCGGAGGTCGTCGCGGCTCTCGTGCATCTGCTCGCTTGCCGTGACCATCAGGACGATGCTCGCGATCAGTCCCGCGAGAAACATCGCGCCCGGAATGACGAGGCAGACGAGGATCGCGACGGCGGTCAGCGCCAGGCCCCACGACAGCGTCACGCCGCAATCCGCCACGCGCTGGCGACGTGCAGCGCGTGTGCCTCGAAGCATCAAGCGCGACGACAACTCCCGTGAGCACTCTCTGCGTGATGCCGTACGGCACGGGTCGCTCGCTGGTCACATGTCGCGCACTCCAACGGCGAGGACGACGGACACGGCTCCTCGCGTAGCCGGCGCTCGAAGACCGCGGCGTAACTACGTGGTGTGCCGAGAGGTCGGACCGGCACCGGGCCTGCAGAGGCGGCCCGCGTGCGTATCGCTTCCCTTATCGTCCCCGCATGTCTCGCGCTCGCGGCGTGCGGGGACACGATCGACTATGACGAGCCGCAGGATGCCGTCGACGACGGCGGCAAGGCCGACGCTCCGGCGCAGTCGTGCACCAAGGTCCGGTGCGGCAACCCCGACGCCGACCACATCCTGTTTCCCGGCAACCCCGCCTGCAGTAGTGCGGGCTGCGAGCGCGGGCTCGCCGCCGATGACCTCTACATCCCGCCGACGAACGGCCGACCGTGGGGTGATACCTACGAGCGCGGCGTCATCCCGGCGACGACGCTCGCGGGCTACAGCTCGGGGCGGATCGCATTACTTCGCAGGCTCGCGCTCGTCGGCGATGGCGAGCACGCCGTGCTGCTCGATCCGTCGTGGCCCGACGGCGCGCGCAACTTCCTCGGCGATGGACCGGTGCGCGGCGAGGACATCATCGAGGCGTGGCTCGAGGCCGACGAGGCGCGGACGTTCACGCTCATCTACAGCACGCGCAGCGTCGGCTGGTCGAACTACGTCGCGCTGCAGAAGCGCGCGGTCGGCGATCGCGTGAAGGTCTGCAAGGTCACCGAGCCGCACATGCTCGTGCCGAAGGTGCGCGGCATCCACGATGCGCTCGTCGATCCCGTCGCGTGGGATAACGGCACGTGCACGTGGGGCACGGGCGGCTAGTCACACGGCCGGAGCACGCGCAGCACGCCGCCGGAGAACGTGTAGAGATCGCCGAGCGTGTCCGGCAGGAACAGCACGCTCCAGTACGCCCAGCCGTCTCGCGCGACGATCGGCCCGACGCCCTTGCCGAGGTTCTCGACGACGACGCGCGGCTCGGCCGTGCCGGTCGCGAGCAGCATGCGGCCCGATTCGGCGAAGTAGAGGTCGCTGCCGTCGACGCCGAACGACCCGATCTCCATCGCGCCTGCCGGGTACGTGTAGAGGCGCACGCGGTCGCCGCCGCCGACCGGCACCGAGAAGATGCCTTCGTCGGTGCTGTAGTAGAGCGTCGCGTCGTGCACCTCGACGTGATGCCCCGGCGTGCCGTCGAGGATCTCGAGCGTGGTGCCGCGGAGCGAGAACACGCCGGTCGTCGTCGTGAAGAACACCGCGCCGTCGCCCGCGGCAAGCTCGCGGACATCGCTATCGGCCGACGTCCAGATCGTCGTCGCCATCCCGCCATGGATGGGGAACACGGTGATCGTCGACGGCAGGTCGTTGCAGCCGATCGTGCCGGCGTACGCCCAGTTGGCGTCGACGGCGACGCCCGACGGCGCGCAGCTGCTCAGGTTGCCGAACAGAAACGGCATGCCGCCGGCGATCGGCGACGCGTAGAACGAGGTGAGCGCCTGGTTGTCGATGCTTGCCCAGTAGAGGAACGCGTCGTCGAGCGCGAGCCCTCGGCCGAACGTCGAACCCGGGTGCGGATTGCCGAGCGCCTGGATCGGCCCGCCGGCGCGCGGCTCGCGGATCACGAGCTCGGTGCCGTAGCCGTCGACGTCGTAGTCAGAGAAGTAGACGTGCGTCGCGTCGGCGGCGAGCTGAAGCGACCACACGTTCCGGAACGTCACGATCGGGTCGACGTAACCGCACGGGTCGGCATTGTCGCCGCATGCCGCAAGCAGGCAGGCGAGCGCGACGAGACGCATGGGAACACGATACCCTCTCCGGCGATGGCGAGCGCGAAGGCGCGGCTCAAAGCCGAGCTGATCCGACACCTGGAAGCCGAGCTCGAGGCGGCTAGGAAATCCCATGAGAACGCAGCGGCCGCGGCGACGCACGAGGAGGCGCGCGCGGAGAACGACAAGGACACGCGAGGACTCGAGCAGTCGTACCTCGCACGCGGCCACGCGATGCGTGTCGCCGAGCTCGAGACCGCGATCGTCGAGCTGAACGTGTTCGAGCCCCGCGCGTACACCGACGATGACGACATCGCGATCGGTGCGCTCGTCACGGTCGAGGACGATGACGGCAGCCGGCAGATCTGGCTCGTTCCGCACGGCGGTGGCATCTCGCTCGGCAAGGGCGTGACCGCGGTCGCACCGACGAGCCCGCTCGGCGCCAAGCTGATGGGCAAGAACGTCGATGACGAGCTCGAGATCGTACGCGCCGGCACGAAGCGCACCGTGACGATCGTCGAGATCCGTTAGGACGGCTGCGCCGGATCGACCGCGACGACCACGCGGTTGCGGCCCTCGCGCTTGGCGCGATAGAGCGCGGCATCGGCGGCCGCGAGCAGCGACTGCTCGTCGCTGCCGTGCTCGGGGAACAGCGCGACGCCGACGCTGGCGCGCAAGATGTCGCCGTACTCGATGCCGCCGAACGTGATCCGTGTCGCCTCGACCGCGCTGCGGATGCGCTCCGCTGTCTGGCGCGCGCCGGCGGCATCGGCATCGAGCAACAGAACGACGAACTCCTCGCCGCCGTAGCGGACGACCGCATCGCTCGTGCGCGTCTGCGCCTGCAGGCACCGCGCGAGCGCGACGATCGCCTGATCGCCGACGAGGTGGCCGTGGACGTCGTTGATCTTCTTGAAGTGGTCGAGGTCGACCATCAGCACGCCGAGCTGCGAGCTGCGCCGCCGCGCCGCCGCGAGCGTCTTGGTCATGTACTCGCCGAGGAACGCGCGGTTGTGTGCGCCGGTGAGGCCGTCGCGCAGCGCGCGCTCGCGGGTCGCCGCGATCAGGCGCAGCGAGGAGACGGTCGCGCCGGCGAAGCCGCCGTACGCCTGCACCGTCTGCGTCATCGCCGGGTTGAAGTGGTCGCGCTGATCGGACTGCAGATTCGTGATGCCGATCAGCTCGCCCGCCGCGAGCATCGGGATGCACAGGTGCGAGCCCGCGGTCGGCACGCCGAGCTCGCAGCGACAGACCGTCGGCGAGTCGGCGTTCGCGGTGACCTCGCGCAGCGTGCGGACGGCGCGGCACTTGAGCGGCTCGCTCAAGATCGGGTGCTTGATCTGGTCCTCGACGCTGATCTCCGGGCGAACGACCTCGAGCCGGTTCTTCGAGGCGTTGCGGATCATGATGTTGACCTTCGACGGCGCGCCGAGCCTCGTCATCACCCGCTCGAACGAATCGTGCAGCTCCTCCTCGTCGGAGAGCTGCTGGACGTACTCGCCGAACTTCGCGAGCGCGACCGCGTCCTCGTGGAGGTGCGCGAGCTCCTCCTCGCGGAGCCGCACCGTATCGTCGAGCTGGCTCAGCGCACGCGACAGCGCGTGGACCTCGCGAATCGGCTCGTCGGCGCGCGGCGCCGGGAAGCCCTGCTGGCGCTCGGCGCGCTGCGCGAGCTCGGCGAGCGGGCGCACGGTATGGCGCAACAGATAGCGCGTGCCGAGCAGCGCGAGCACGAGCACGGTGAGCATCAACGCGGCGAGCAGCCCGCGGATGAGCTGCTCGGTCTTGCGCGCCTCCTCGTTGTACGCGGCCTCGCGCTCGCGAATCGCCGCCATCACCGGCGCGTGTGCTTCGCGGATCCGGTCGAACCCCTCCTTGCCGGAGACGAGTGCAGCCGGCAGATCCGCCAGTGCGCCGTCGTCGCGCAGCTTGATCTGTGGCCCGGCGATCGAGCGATGCCAGTCGTCGATCGCATTGACCAGCGCGAGCCGCAGGTCCTTGAACTTCGGCTCGCCGAGCTGATCCAGCGCCGCCCACAGGTCGATGCGAGTGCGGCGCTCCTCGAGCTCGCCCGCACGCAGAGGCTCGAGGAACGACGTCCGGCCCGTCGCGAGATATCCGCGCAGACCGACCTCCTGGTCGACGAGCGCGCCGAGCAGGTCGCGCGCCAGCGCCGAGGCCTTCGTCGTCCGCTCCGTATTGGTGTGGTGCGCATCCTCTGCATGCCGCAGCGCCTGGTAGCCGACGAACGCAAGCACGAGCGTGATCGCGAGCAGGCCGAACGTCACCGTCGTGATGACGGCGCGCAGCGATCGCCGTGCGTGGTCCCGTGCCATGCCCGGCCATTCTGGCACCTACGCTGCGTTAGAATCGAGCTAGGTGAGTAGCGACGTGATCCAGTCCGGGTCGGTGCATGGCGGAGTGCCTGCGTGAGGTGCATGAGCTGTGGCACCGCGCTCGATTCGCGCGCGACGTTCTGCCCGACCTGCGGCGCGACGGTCCCCGATCCGTTCGTCGGCACGCTGATCAGCGGCCGCTACCAGCCGGCGAAGCGGATCGCGATCGGCAACTTCGGCTCGATCTATCGCGCCACCGAGCTCGTCAGCCACCGCGACGTCGCGCTCAAGATCATGCATCGCGAGCTGTCGGCGGACAGAAGCCTCGTCGAGCGCTTCCGCCGCGAGGGCGTCGTGCTGCGCAAGCTGCTCGATCCTCATGCGGTCGCGACCTACGAGCTCGGCGAGACGCACGACGGCCTGCCGTTCATCGCGATGGAGCTGCTCGAGGGCCAGACGCTGCTCTCGGTGTTCCGCGGCGCGGGCAAGCTGCCGTGGCAGCGCGTGTTCGCGATCGCGAAGCAGGTGTGCAGCTCGCTCGGCGAGGCGCACTCCCTCGGCATCATCCACCGCGACCTCAAACCCGCGAACATCTTCCTCACCGCGAACGATGTCGTGAAGGTCCTCGACTTCGGCATCGCGAAGATCCTGTCGAACAGCCAGGTCGGCGATCCGAAGGAGCTGACCGTGATGGGAACCGCGGTCGGCACGCTCGAGTACATGGCGCCGGAGCAGCTGATGGGCGGCCGCCCCGATCCGCGCACGGACATCTACACGCTCGGCGTCGTCGCGTACGAGATGATCGTCGGGCGCCGGCCGTTCAACGCGGCCGGCCTCGACCTCTTGACCGAGCAGCTGACGAGCGAGCCGCCAGCGCCGTCGACGCAGGTGCCCGTGCCGCCCGAGGTCGACGCAATTCTCATGAAGTGCCTCGCGCACGACGTCGACGAGCGGTTCGCGACCGCGCCCGATCTCGTGCGCGCGATCGACGAGGCACTCGCCAGGTATCCCCAGGCCGCGCGGCCGGCTCCGCCGCAGCCTCGTCCCGAGGTGCGCGCACCGGGCCGCGTCGACACCGCGCCCGTGCGGCGCCCGAGGCCGCGCTCGCGTGTTCCGCTGCTCGTGTTCCTCCTCGTCCTGCTCGCGGCCGCGGGCGGCGTCGCGCTCGCGCAGCTGTTGTAGCCTCGGTGCATGGCCGACAAGCTGTTCGTGCTCCGCCCCGGATTCGACGACAACGGAACGCGCTACTTCTGCCCGTACAGCGCGCAGGTGATCGGCTTTCTCGCGTACTTCCCGCAGGTGAAGGAGACGCTCGAGCTGATCGAGCTCGACTTCCCCAAGCCGCGCCATCCGCTGTCCGATCTGCTCGGCGAGTCACATCAATCGGCGCCGAAGCTCGTGCTCGACGGTGAGGGGGTCGACGTCCCGCACGTCACGCGTCACCACTCGAACGGCAACACGTATGTCGAGAAGACGCTGGAGATCCTGCGCTACCTCGCCGTCACGCGCGGCGTGCCCGTGCCGCACTGATCACAGGCCGCACTCCGGCACGTCGGCACGCGCCGAGCGCGCGATCATCCGCGCCGCACACGACGCGCCGATGCCGAAGCCCTCGGCGGGCGAGCGCAGGATCGCGGCCTCGGTCATCGGTCCGTACGCGCCATCCTCGGCGATGTGCTCGTCTGCGGGCGTGTTGCGGTTCCACAGGCGCTGGAACGCGAGGACGTCGGCGCCGCGGATGTCGGGCGATGCGAGGTGATCGAAGTGAACCGGATCGCCGGGCACGTCGTGCGACCAGCCGTGCGCGTCGAGCGTCGCGATCCACTCGCTGTAGTTCGACACGTCGAGCGCGCGCCCGCTCTCGTGATTCGAGTCGCCCGGATCGGCGGCCGCGGTGATGCCGCAGCGGCCCTGCTGGAACCAGCGGAACAGCAGGTACTGCTGGACGACGGTGCGGAACGCGCTCGTCACGCGCAGCACGCGGCCGTTCGCCTCGTCGGCCGCCGCATAGAGCGCGGTGCGCCCGGCCTCGCCGAGATACGGCAGCACGGCCGAGCCGGTGAACATGATCGCCGGCCCCTCCTCGAACGCGACGAGCTCGCCGGGATTGGCGCAGTTCACCTCCTCGGCGATCTGCGTCGCGAGCGCGATCACGTCGCCGGTCGAGCACGACGTGCCGACGAACGTCGACAGCGGCGTGCCGTCGATCGACGGTGTGCCGACAGGCCCCCCATCGGGCAGCGGCTCGTCACCATCGGAGCATGCGCTCGCGATCGCGAGCACGACGAGGCACCACCTGCGCACCTCTCCATCGTAAGCGAAAAGCTACGAGCCCGCGGCGGCGAACCAGCGCACGGGCACACTGCGCGCGAGCGCGGTCACGGTGCGCGGTGCCCACGGCCGCGACCACTTCGCCTCCTCGGGCGCGTCGGGCGTGCCGCGGGCAAGGCCTTCGTCGACGGACCAGTCGGGCGCGACGCCGGGCGCGATGCCGTGCAGGCCGCTCTGGTGGAACCCGATGACGTACGTGTGGCCGGCGACGCGCACGCCGAGGAAGTCGGCGAGCCGCTGCGCGAGGTCGTGCCCCGGCTTCGCGCCGAACGTCTCGCACGTCCGGAACCAGACGAGCGCGCCCGGCGACAGCCGCTCGCGAAGCGCTTCGAGCTGGGCGCGCCGCTTCGTCAGCGCCGAGGCGTCGAAGCAGTCCTCGGCGACGAATGCCCTGCCCCACTTGCCGTGGCCCCAGTACTGGAGCTCGTCGATCGGCTCCTGTTGCCCGGCGAGCCACGTGAAAGCCTCGTCCCAGCTCGCGACGCCGTGCGCGGCATCGGTCCGGCCGAGTCCGCGAAACAGGGCAGCGCCAGTCGCCCACACCGGCGTCAGCCATCCGCGAGTCGTGACGCACGTCTTGTCGTAGACCACGAGGCGCATCACCCCACCGTAGCATCCGACGCTCGAGCGGTCTGCTATGCGCCCCTGAGCCGCCAGGACGTGTCCCCGAACCAGGCGCCGAGATGGTCGAGGAGCAGCTTCGTGCGTGCCGGTAGTTGCCGTCGCGACGGGAACATCGCGTGGATGCCGATCTCGGCGCGACGCGCGCCCTCGAGCACGAGCTCGAGGCGGCCGGCCTTGACGTCGGCGGCGACCATGAACGACGGCAGCACCGCGAGGCCGAGCCCGGCGATCGCGGCACGGCGGATCGTCGAGCCATCGCTCGCGCTGAAGTTCCCGTTCACCGCGACGTTGTACGCACCGCCGGCGCCGCGAAACCGCCACTCGCCCTCGCGCGAGACCAGGCTGTAGTGCAGGCAGTTGTGGCCGATCAGATCGCCGGGCACCTCGGGACGGCCGTGCGCCGCGAGGTACGCGGGCGACGCGCACACGACGAGCCGGTCCGTCGACAGCCGCCTCGCGACGAGGGACGACTCGGCGAGCCGGCCGATCCGGATCACGAGATCGAAGCCGCCCTCGACGACATCGACCAGTCGATCGTCGGCCGACAGCTGGATGTCGACATCGGGGTTCTTCGCGAGGAACGCGGCGAGCGCATCCGCGAGGAACATGTGGGCAAACGTCACTGGTGCGTTGACGCGAACAATCCCGCGCACCGCCGTGCTCGCGCCGGCGACCGCGTCCTCCGCTGCCTCGGCCGCGGCGAGCAGCTTCGCGCAGTGCTCGTAGTAGCGAACGCCGTCCTCGGTCAGCGACAGCTTGCGCGTCGTCCGGGTCAGGAGCCTCACACCGAGGCGTTCCTCGAGCAGCGTGATGCGCTTGCTGACCGCCGATTTCGCGAGCTTGACCTCGTTCGCGGCCGCGGTGAACGACCGATGCTGGACGACCTTCGCGAACAGCGCGAGCGAGGCGAGGTCTTCGAGCGGCGTCCGCATCCATTGTTCTCCTGGGGAGAGCAGTGTGGTTCCGCGGTCCCGACTAATGCAAGCGACGCGGAGCCGCTACCAAGGAGAGCGAAAGGACTCACACCATGAAGAACCTCATCGACCGCACCGCACTGACCGCCAAGCTCACCGATCCTCGCCTCGTGCTCCTCGAGGCGCTGCCGGAGAAGTACTACACCGATGGCCACCTGCCCGGCGCGCGCTGGTTCCCGCACGACCGCGCGAAGGAGCTCGCGACGGTGGCCGTACCGCGCAAGGACGCGCCGGTCGTCGTCTACTGCGCGAGCGCCACGTGCCAGAACTCACACGTCGCGGCAAAGGCACTGACCGATCTCGGCTACACCGACGTCCAGGTCTATGCCGGCGGAAAAGCCGACTGGGAAGCGGCCGGCCTGCCGTTCGAGCGCGGCTAGCCGCCGTGGCATGATCGGGGTCATGGCACCCGTAGCACCGCTCGGTCGCGACCGTGCGATCGACCTCCTCGAGAAGGGCAACCTGCCGATCGTGTTTGGCTCGCCCCATCCCCACATCGCGATCGTCGAGGAGAACGGCCGGTTCCGGATCCGCAAGCTCGTGATCGATCCCGCCGAGGCGGAGCGCGCCCGCGCGGAGTCGATGGCCATGCGCGGCCTGTGGATGCCCGAGCAGTACTACGCGCTCGGCAAGCCGACCGGCGAGATCTTCGTCGAGGCTGCGACCGCGCGCGACCTCGTCATCGCGATGAAGGCGATGACCTGGCCGACGGACTGGTGACTACGCCGGCGCGAACATCTTGCGCGGCTCCTGGGTCGGCCCGGCCTGCCAGTTGTTGTGGCGGCCGTCCCACCAGATGACCGGGAGATGGTGGATCTCGAGCTCGTCATCGAGCGCGTTGACGTTGATCGACACGTACGCGCCGCCGAGCTCGGGCAGCGAGCCCGGGCCGAAGACCTGGACGCCGCAGTGCTTGCAGAAGTGGCGCTTGCCGACCTTGTGGCCCCACTCGTAGGTGCCGAGGTCGCCCTCGCCCTTCACCAGGCGGAACGCATCCGGCTTCACGATCGCGCCGAGCCAGGCCGTCTTCGTGCAGATGCTGCAGTTGCAGCGGCTGACGCCTTCGAGCGCGAGGGACACCTCGAACTGGACCGCCCCGCAATGGCAGGTGCCGTGGTGAAGCTTCGGGGTAGATTGCGTGTTGTTCGACATGACATGAGCTTGGACCACCGTAGTGACAGCCTTTTGTCAGGTTTGATCTGGTAAGCCTGGGCCATGCTCTACGCCATCCTCTGCTACGACTCGCAGGACGCGGTCTGCGCCTGGACGAAGGAAAAGGACGATCAGGTCATGGCCCAGCTCGGCGCGGTGCAGGTCGAGCTCGCCAAGCAGAAGCGGCTCGGCCCGGTCGCCCGGCTCGCCCCGACGACCAAGGCCACCACGATCCGCAAGGGCACGCACCCGGTGATCACGGACGGGCCGTTCGCGGAGACCAAGGAGCAGCTCCTCGGATTCTACGTCATCGACTGTGCGTCACTCGACGAGGCGATCGAGACCGCGAAGGATCTCGCCAAGGCGAGCGGCTCTGCAGGGGCGTTCGAGCTGCGCCCGCTCCAGCTCTTCAATCCGGGCGGCGAGCTGCGGTAGCTGGACACTCTGTTGCGATCGGACCAGGGTTACAAAAGGTAACTGCGTAACCAGATTGCACCATCATGTTGACCATCCGTCGTGCACAGGACCGCGGCCACGCCAATCATGGCTGGCTGGACACCCATCACACGTTCTCGTTCGCGGACTACTACGACCCTGCCCACATGGGCTTCCGCTCGCTGCGCGTCATCAACGATGACACCGTCGATGGCGGCCAGGGCTTCGGGGCGCACGGCCACCGCGACATGGAGATCATCTCGTACGTCCTCGAGGGCGCGCTCGCGCACAAGGACTCGACCGGGACGTCGGACACGATCCGCCCGGGCGACGTCCAGCGCATGAGTGCCGGCACCGGCGTCATGCACAGCGAGTTCAACGGATCCTCCGACGAGCCCGTCCACTTCCTGCAGATCTGGCTCATCCCGGACAAGCGCGGCATCCAGCCGAGCTACGAGCAGAAGCGGTTCGAGGACGGCGACAAGCGCGGCAAGCTCCGCCTCGTCGCATCGCCCGATGCGCGCGACGGCAGCCTGACGATCCACACCGACGCGTCGGTCTACGCCGGCCTGTTCGACAAGGGCGAGCGCGCCGAGCTCTCGCTCGCGCCGGGTCGGCACGGCTGGATCCACGTCGCGCGCGGCAAGGTGACCATCAACGGTCAGGCGCTCGGCGCAGGTGACGGCGTCGCGATCTCGAACGAGGCGAAGGTCTCGATCGAGGGCGTCGACCAGGGCGAAGTGATCGCGTTCGACCTGGCGTAGCTACTCGGCCTCTGCGCGGGCCTTCAGGTGCTGCTGGATGGTCTGGATCAGCTGATCTCGACCGACCGGCTTCGTGAGGAAGCCATCGCAGCCGGCCGCACGCGCGCGGTCCTGGTCCTCGCGGCTCGCGTGCGCGGTCAGCGCGACCACCGGGATCGCGCGCAGCGGGCCGGCCTTGAGCCGCCGCGTCGCTTCCCAGCCGTCGAGGCGCGGCAGCGACAGATCCATCAGGATCAACGCGGGCAGCTCGCGCTGCGCGCGATCGAGCCCGTGCTCGCCGTCCTCCGCCTCGAGCACCTCGAAGACGCCCTTCAGGTAGCGGCGCACGACGTCGCGGTTCTGCGCCGAATCCTCGACGTAGAGCACGCGCGGTAGCCCGTGCGCCTCGCGCTGGCGCAGCAGCTGCTTCTTCGCCTCGGCGACGATCTCGTCGAGCGACGAGCCATTCTTGTGGACCACGCGCGCCATCCCCTGACGCAGCGTCTGCTCCTCGGCGGGCGTGAGGACCTTGCCGGTGAGCACGACGACGCGGACGTCGTGCTGCTCGGCGCGGAGCTGGCTCAGCACGTCGAAGCCGCTCATGCCCGGCATGCACAGATCGAGGACGACCATCGCGGGCTTCGTGACGCGCAGGCGCAGGAGCGCCTCCTCCCCGGTGCGCGCCGACGCGACCGAGAACCCGACCGCACGGAGCTGACGCGAAACCATCTCGCAGGTGGCAGCATCGTCGTCGACGACGAGGATCTCGCCGCGGTCGCCGCCGATCTCGCGCGTGATCACGCCGGCGAGTCGCTGGGGCTCGAACGGCTTGACCAGGTAGTCGACGGCGCCGAGCGCGAAGCCCCGCGCGCGCTCCTCGGCGACCGAGATGATGATCACGGGCGTGCGCGCGAGCGCCGGGTCCGACTTCAGCTCGGACAGGACCGCCCAGCCGTCGAGCTTGGGCAGGTAGATGTCGAGCACGATCGCGGCGGGCGCCTTCTCGCGCGCGAGCCGCAGCGCCGACACGCCGTCCGCGGCGAGCACGACCTGGATGCCCTCGCGCTCGAGCTCGGTGACGAGCAGCTGGTGGATCATCGGATCGTCGTCGACGACGAGCACGACGGCACCGGGCGCCGCGGCCTCGATGCGCGACGTGGTCGTCGGCTTGCGCACCACGCGGTCGTGGGAGAGCGCACCGCGCAAGACGACGCGGAATGTCGAGCCACGGCCGACGGTGCTCGTCGCGGTCACCTCGCCGCCGAGGACGCGGCTCAGTTCGCGCACGATCGCGAGCCCGAGGCCCGTGCCGCCAACCTTGCGCGTCGACGAGCCGTCGACCTGGCGGAACTTGTCGAAGATGTACGGCAGCTGATCGGCGGGGATGCCGACGCCGGTGTCCTCGACGACGATCACCAGCGTGTCGCCCTCGCGGTTCGCCTGGACGATCACCTCGCCGCTCTCGGTGAACTTCGCGGCGTTCGACAGGAGGTTGAGCAGGATCTGACGCAGCTTGAGCTTGTCGGACTCGACCTCCGCGATCTCGTCGCCGAGCTGCGCGTGAATCTCGACCGGCTTGCCCCGGACGTACTCGCGCACGGTCGCGATGCACTCGTCGACAAGACCGGCGAGCTCGAACCGCTCGATGACGACGTCGACGTGGCCGGCCTCGATCTTCGAGAGGTCGAGGATGTCGTTGATCAGCGCGAGCAGGGTGTTCGCGTTGCCTTTGACGACGTTGAGGTCGCGGCGGCCGTGCGGGGTCAGCCGCTGGCCCTCGTCGCGGAGCAGCAGCTCGCAGTACCCGAGGATGCCGTTCAGCGGTGTGCGGATCTCGTGCGAGAAGTTGGCGAGGAACTCGCTCTTGAGCCGGGCCGCGGCCTCGATCTCTCTCGCGCGCTCCTCCTCGACCTTCTTCGCGCGCGAGAGCTCCTGCGCGAGCTGGTCGAGCGCCTCGTTCTGCTGCCGGATGATCTCCATCTGCAGCGCGCGCTGCTGGTAGCTCGCGAGCGTCTGCGCCGACACCGCGCGCGACTTGCGCAGCTCCTCGAGGTTCTCTTCGAGGCGCCGATTGGTCGCCTCGAGCTCCTCCTTGTGGACGCGCAGCGCCTCCTCGGCGGCGCGCTGTGCGGTGACCTCCTCGGTGACGCCGAGGACGTAGCGGCGGCCGTCGCGATCGGTGATCGCGAGCTTGCGGGTGCGGAACCACATGTCGAGGCCGGTGTGCGGCGAGCGCGCCTGCTCCTCGATCACCTTCGTCTGCCCGGTCGCGAGTACCTCGCGGTCGTCGAGCAGGAACTGATCGGCCTGCTCCTTCGGCATGTACTGGTGATCGGTCAGCCCGCGCATCTGCTCGATCGACACGCCCATCACCTTGCTCGCGGTCGCGTTCAGGTGCTGCATCCGCAGCTCCTCGCCGTCTTTGACGAACAGCACGAACGGCAGGCCGTCGACGATCGCCTCGAACATCGAGCTCGTCGGGCTGCCGCCGGCGCGGGCCGGATCCTGCCGGCGGGCCAGCTCGCGGGCGAGCGCTACCGGAAGGCGCGCGAGCTGATCGCGGGCGACATAGTCCACCGCGCCGGCGCGGAACACCGCGCGCATGCGGTCGTCGTCGTGCACAGTGTCGACGACGATCGCAGGTGCCGCGATCCCCCGCGCGCGCCAGTCCGCCTGCACGGTGGTGAACGCGGACGCGGACACGACGATCGCCACCGGCGGCGGATCGAAGTCGGGCGGCTCGACGAGTGTCACCTCGAGGCCGGAGAGCGCGGCGCGCACTGGCTCGCCGACGCCGATCACCAAAACGCGTGCGCGCTCACCAGTCATGACCGCTTGCCTCGTTCAGCTGGCCGAACCTGCCCGGCTCCGCCGCAAAGAATCTGCACATCCACCCGACCATGTCGCGAAGGATAGGCCGCTCCCGGCAGGATGTACAAGACCTGCGCGTACCCCGGAAACCAGCGTCCGGTTTGTGGACAACCAGCAGCGGGACCGCCGCGGTAACGTTGAATAGGTGAGGCGTCTACTCGCTATCGCCGCCGTCTGCGGCTGTCATCACGACCCTTCGCCCTCGACGGCAACAGTGACGCTCGTCGATCCCGGGCACGAGCCTCGCCGCGAGATCACATATGCGCCGCGCGCAGGACGACGCGAAGTCCACATCGGGATGCCGCAGATGACATATGCCGTCGAGTGGCGCCTCGATCGCGCCCATCCACCTCGCTATCACTTCCAGGGGCTCGATCTCGTCCAGGATCCACCGGTCAAGGGTGAGGAGGGCGAGGTGGTGAAGTCGATCGCGACGATGTCGTCGGGTGACATGGCGGCAGACGTCCACGGCCGCGCCACCGCCGCGTCGCGCGCGGCGACCGATACCCTGCGCGATCTGCTCGGCATGTCCATCGTGCCGTTTCCAGCCGCGCCCGTCGGCGTCGGTGCTCGCTGGCATGTCGGTGGTCGCGCCGCCCCGGGGATCCAGCCGCTCGATGCCGAGCTCGACTACGAGCTCGTCGCGTTCGACGGAGACACGATCAAGATCCACTGGTCCGGCACCGTGAAGAACGCGAGCGAAGGCGTGAACGCCTCGATCGACGGAACGGCGGACGTCCAGCCGACCGATCTGTTGCCGAGCACAGCGGACTTCACCGAGAGGATCGATCTCGGCGCGTCGTTTGGTAGCGCGGTCGACGCCAAGCTCGCCGACGGCATCGCGATCAAGCTGCGCTGACCTAGAAGGCGAACGGGTACGTGAACGTCCCGCCGTTCACGCTCTTGCCGAACGACGCGGCCTTCATCGCTGCGAGCACGCAGGTGCCGAGGCCGGCATCCGGGGTCTCGGCGACCTCGGCCGACGTGACGGCGCCTGCCGGCGAGACCGTCAACGCGATCCGCACGGTGCCCTTCGTGGCCGCCTTCTCGCCGCACGCGACGACGCGAGGCTTCACCTTCTCGACGCCGGCGCGCACCATCATCTTGTCGAGGTTCTCGGGCAGGCCACCGCCGGTACGCGCCGAGATGTCACTCGTCTTCGGCTTGTACTTCTCGCAGCACGCCTTCTCGTACTTCGACAGGATGCACGAGGTCTCGTCGCAGCCATCGTCCTCGACGGGTTCCTCGACCGCCGGCTTGGCAGCTGGCTTGGTCTCCGGCTTGGTCTCCGGCTTCGGCATCGGCTTGAGCTCCGGCTCGCCGGCCGGCTTGGTCGACGCGTGGCTCGGGCGCTGGGTCGGCTTCTGCGTCGGCTTTTGCGCCGGCTTGTCGGGCGCGGTCTCGACCGGCGGCGTTTCGACCGGCGGGGTCTCGACAGGCGGCGCCTCGACCGGCGGCGTCTCGACAGGCGCGGGCGACGTCTCGACAGGCGCGAGCGTCGGCTCCGGCGGTGGCGTGACCTGGGCGGTCGTCGTCGGCGCCGGCTCCTTCTTGCCCATGAACATCGGCAACAGATAGACGACGGCGACAAAGCCGAGACCGGCCGCACATGCGAGCGCGAGCAGCTTGAGCCCGAGGGGCGCCTTCTTGCGCTGGACCGGATACGTGAACGTGCCGCGCGGCAGATCCTCCGCCGAGGTCCTCGGCGACGGCACGTCGGCGACGATCGGCTCGGCGGGCACCTTCACCGCCGGCATCGGCGGCTGGGTCGGCGGCCGCGTGCGTACCACCGGCATCGGCGGCGGCGTCGGCGGGCGCGTGCGCACCACCGGCATCGGCGGTGGCGTCGGCTGGCGCGGAATGGGCTGGCTCGGCGCGACCGGAAGTGGCGAGGTCGCGTTCGAGGGCTCGAGCTCCTCGAGGCTGTCCTCGTCCAGCTCGGCTGTCGTCGTCTTCGGCGGCGCGCTCGCGGCGACCTCATCGCTGGGCGACGCACCGTTGGTCGGCGTCGCAGCGAGGTCTCTCGCCGGCGTGCCTGCGGCCGTCCGTGTGCCAGCCGCCGGCGTCACGGCGGACTTCGCTGCGATCTCGGCCGCCGGCGTACCTGCGGCCGGCGTCGCGAGCGGACGGCCCACGATCTCGCTCGCAGGTGTTCCGGCGACGCGCGCGATCGGCATCGTCTTCGTATCGACAGCGAGCGCGTTCGGCACCGACGACGCTGCGGGAGAACGGGGCGGCGTGCCGCCCGGCGGCGTCGGCCGGGCGACCGGCGTGACCTTCGCGATCGGCGAGCTTGCGGACGGCGTCGCCGGGGCGACTGGCGTCGTCTTCGCGTCGAGCCATGCACCGTCGATCGCGGACTCGGTCGCCGCCGGCGTCGTCTTCGCGTCGACCCACAGCCCGCCGTTGCGCGGCTCGGTCGAGGGACGCCCCGAGGCTTTCGGCTCTGTCGACGCGGTCTCTGCGTTCGACCACGCCGCGGCGAGCGCGTTCGCGCCCGGCGATGCCGGC
>JABFXX010000119.1 GCA_013368795.1 Kofleriaceae bacterium | reverse complement strand
CCGCGTCGGCGTCGGCCTTCGTCACCGAGACCGAGGAGCCACCACCACCACCGCCCTTGCTGCAGGCGGCGAGCATCGAGATCACGAGCAGCTTCTTCATCATCAATCAATCCTCCGTCGAGCCACCGTTCGTGCCCTCACCGCGATGGATGCCGAGAGCGCGGAGCTTCTTGTGCAGGTTCGTGCGCTCGATCCCGAGCGCTTGTGCGGTGCGCGAGATGTTCCAGTCGAACTCGGCCAGCCGGATACGAATAAATTCCGACTCGACCTCCTCGCGGAACTCGCGGAGGCTCTTGCCGGCATAGCGACCGAGGTCGATCGCGGTCACCGGGCCGGTGTTGCCGGTGCGCGAGCCCTGACCGGGCGGCCGCGGCCCACCGAGGTACGGCGGCAGGTCCTTCTCGCGGATCACCTCGTCGCTCATGATGACGAGGCGCTCGACGACGTTGCGCAGCTCGCGCACGTTGCCGGGCCAGTCGTATTGCTTCAAACGATCGATCACGGGCTCGTCAACCGGCTTGTAGCCGAGGCCGTTCTCGTCGCAGCACTCGCGCACGAACGACTCGACGAGCAGCGGGACATCGTCGGCGCGCTCCTTGAGGTCCGGCGAACGGATCGGCACGACGTTGAGCCGGAAGTAGAGGTCCTCGCGGAACGTGCCCTGCTTGACCATCTCCTCGAGGTCGCGGTTCGTCGCAGCGACGACGCGGCAGTCCGTGCGCATGCTCTTCTCGCCGCCGACGCGCGTGAACTCGCCGGTCTGCAGCACGCGCAGGACCTTGGCCTGCGCCGGCAGCGCCATGTCACCGATCTCGTCGAGGAAGATCGTGCCGCCGTCGGCGACCTCGAACAGGCCGCGCTTCTTCGCGACAGCGCCGGTGAACGCGCCGCGCTCGTGGCCGAACAGCTCGCTCTCGATCAGCTCCGGCGGGATCGCCGCGCAGTTGACCTTGACGAAGTTGCCGCCCGACACCGACGAGTTGCGGTGGATCGCGCGCGCGATCAGCTCCTTGCCGGTGCCGCTCTCGCCGGTGATCAGCACGCGGCTGCGCGTCGGCGCGACCTTCGCGATCTGGCGCCGCAGGTCCTGCATCACGGGCGTGTTGCCGAGCAGCTCCCAGCGCGCGTCGACGGCACGCCGCAGGTCGTGCACCTCGCGCCACATCTTGCGGCGCTCGAGCGCGTTGCGGACGGTCACCATCACGCGGTTGCGATCGAGCGGCTTCTCCATGAAGTCGAACGCGCCCAGGCGCGTCGCCGACACCGCATCCTCGATCGTCGCGTGGCCCGAGATCATGACGACCGGGATCTCCGACGTCCGGCTCGACATCCCGTCCTCGCCGCGCGACTTCAGCGCGCGCAGCAGCTCGAGGCCGTTGTCCTCGCCGAGCTTGACGTCGAGCAAAATGACGTCGACGTTCTCGCGCGCCAGCACGGCCTCAGCCTCGGCGATCGAGCCCGCCTCGTGCACGGCGTGGCCCTCCCCATCGAGGACCATGCGGAGGGTGCGCCGGATGTTCTTCTCGTCATCGACGATCAGAATCGGCTCGCCGCTACCGTGCGTGGACTCATCACTCATCGGCTTCCTCGTCCTTCTCGAACCGCGCGCGTCGCCGGCTGTTCCACCAGAAGATCGCCGCGAGGATCACGATTCCGAACCCAACGTACACCGGCCGGCGGTCGGCGGGCGGTTTCTCCGGTCTGGACACCTGGATCGGCGCCATCGGCACGTGCGTCGCGTCGCTCATCGTCGAAGGTCCGCCGACCTTCGCCGGCGGGGGTGTCGCCGGCACGGCCGGCTCGGGCGGCGCCGTCCCGGGCGCGGCGAGCGCGAGGTCGACCCTCGTGGCCGGGTCGATGCCCGGATCGAGCGTGCCGAGCGCCGCGACGCACGCGTCGACGAGCGGCTTCGGCCCACCGACCGCGGTCACGCACTCGCCGGTCACCGCGACCATGTTCTCGGCGTCCGCGACGATCACGATCCGCGCGTTCGTCTGCGTGCCCGCCTTCGTGTCGCGCCACTGGAGCGTGCCGCGCACTTCCTTCGTCGCGGGATCGACCTTCGTCTCCCAGCTGTCGACGACGATGCCGCTGCCCGCCAGCGACGCGCGCTGCGTCGCATCGCCGAGCTCGTCGATCGCGACGCGTGCCGATGCATCGCGCGCATCGGGCGCGACCTTCGCTGCGACCGCGGTCACGAACAGCACCGCGCCGGGCTCGGGCGCGGCGAACACGTCGGCCGTCGCGAGCGAGCGCGCACCGCCGAAGTGCGACAGGGCATTCGCCTTCGCCGACAGCGCGGTCGCTTGCTCGGGGTCGGCCTTCCAGCCATCCGGTGCCTTCACGAGGGGGCGCGTCGCATCCGCATGAGCGACCGCACCGATCAACAACATCATCGCAATCGCGCGCTTCATTTCATGCTCCCGACGAGCTTTCCGCAGTCCGCCGCGCAGGCGGCCGGCTCGCGCTGATTCCAGAAGCATGCGAGTGCCGCGACCTGACCCTCGCGCGTCAGCTGCGCGCGAACCGTGCCGCGATACTCGCCGCGTTCGAACCCGAGCGACACCACACCGACGTTGCCGCCCGGCGTCGGCTTCACGACGTCGCGCACCGCGATGCCTTCGAGCGACTTCTCCGACGACACCGCGAGCACCAGCGCGTCGGCGAGCTTCTCCGGCGCGCCCTTCGCGCCGCGCCACGCCAGCCACGCCGCATAACAGCCGCGCGCCTGATCCGCCCACGCCTCGCTGATGTCGATCGTGACGCCGTCTTCCTTCGCGGCCTGCGTCGCCGCGGTCGCGAGCTGCGGCAACGCCTTCCAGCTCGCCGGCGGCGTCAACCCCGACCCGGGGCCCGCCTCCGACGTTCCACAGCCGACCGCCGCGCTCACGACACAACCGATCGCGAACAACCGCATCAGCCGTAGCTCAGCCAGACCTTCTGGCCGACCTCGATCCCGAGACGCTGGCGCGCTTCGTCGGTGAGCGCGACGGCGCCCTTGGCGACCGGCAACACCTTCTCGCCGATCGCGCGGAACTGCTGTCGCCCGCCGACCGTGGCCACGTGCCCGATGATCGCCCACTTGCGCTCGCCCGTGCCGTCGCCCGCGCGGACCTCGACCTCCTGCGCGTCCTTCACGACCGCAATGTCGTCGGTGTTCGCGATGAAGTGCGGCCCGCCATCGAACGGATCGATCTGCTGCGCGTACTCGAACCCGATCCGCCGCAGCATCTTCTCGACCGCGCGCGTCTCCTCGCCGACCTGACCGATCAGCGCCTGCACGTCGTCGGGCAAGAGCTCGGTGTGGATCGGGTCATCCGGGAACAAGGCGTTGATGAACTCCTTGTTGTCCTTGCTGAGCCGATCGGCCTCTTGATACGTGAGCCCGGTAAACCGCCGGCCCAGTGCCTCCCACAGCTTCGACGTACCGTCGGCCTCGAGCGGCGGCAGCAGCTCCGAGATCACCTGGCTGCGGAACAGCGGCCGGTGCATGCGCATGAACAAGAAGCGCACGTAGCTGAGCGTCTTGCCGAGCGCGTGCACGTTGCGCCGGTACTCGGGCAACAGGATGAGCCCGCCGATCTCCGTCGGGCCGTTGTAGTTGTAGCCAATGCGCAGCGTGCGGTGGACGAAGTACCGGTCGAGCGTGACCGAGTAGCGCTCGTCGTTCTCGACGCGGAAGAAGATGTGCGGCGCGCGCTTGGTGCCGTGCTGCGCGTAGATCATCGACGTGCCGATGATTCGCTTCTCGGCGAGGTCCTCGAGCACGAACACGAACTCGAGGTCCGCGCCTGACAGCTCGCCCGAGAACGACCGCTCGGAGCGATCGAGGATGCCCTCGATCACCTTGCGATCATGCGGCAGGTTGACGGTGTCGAGGTGCTCCGCCACGGCGAGCACCTGCTCGACATCCTCTCGATACGATTGACGAATCCGAAACGAAGCCGGCACCGAGGGGCACCCTACCACGCCCTCGGCGAGTCAGGGCAGAACGCTGGCGATCGCCTTGGCCAGCCCGTCCCGGCTCGGCACGATGCTCTGCATCCAGTCCAGTGTCCCCGGCGGCAGCTGAGCGGCCGCGAGCTCGTAGGACTGGATGATCCGGATCCGGCGGAGCCGCAGCTCCTTGCGCCGGGCGTTCTCCACGTCGATCCAGTCGAGCAGCTCCGGCAGCGCCTCGACAGTCACCTTCTTGATGTCGTGCAGCAGCAGCACGTTGCGGCCGGTCATGCGGCCGACCTGCTTCTCGAGATACTCGAGCGTCTTCTTCGTCGCGCCGCGCTTCCACTCGCGCGGATCGATGTCCCAGTGAAAGTGCGTGATGCCGCGCTCGAGGAGCATGAGATCGACGCGGTCACAGCGGACGCCGTAGGGCGCGCGGAACCAGACCATCGTCATGCCCGCGGCGGCCTCGATGGTCCGCTTGCCGTCGTCGATCTCGGCGGCGGCCTTGGCGTCCTCCTTGATGCGGCAGAGGTCGCCGTGCTTCATCGTGTGGTTCGCGATGATGTGACCTTCGCGCAGGATGCGATCGACGATCGGCTTTGCCTTCGGGTTCGCGAGGCGGTCGCCGACCATGAAGAAGACCGCGCGGATGTGATGCTTCGCGAGCGCGTCGAGGACGAACGGCGTGCGGTCGGGGTCGGGACCGTCGTCGAACGTGAAGATCAGCTCGGGGTCGCCGGTCATCGTCGGGCCAGCGGCAGGCTGAGGCCACGCCTTGGCGTCGGCGTGCACCGTGAACGCGCAAAGCACGCCGATCAGCGCAACAGACGCGAGCTTCACCGTCTGGATCTAACACGCGGCGCGGCCGGAGCATTCTTTTGGGCAGAGTGGGACTAGACTCCACGCATGCTGGAGCGCCTGGAGAACAAGGAACCGCCCCGCGTCAGGCTCGCGAACACTCCGACGCGAGGCCACTGGCTCCGCTACGGTGAGCAGCTCGGTACGAAGATCTGGGTCAAGCGCGACGACCACACCGGCAGCGAGCTGTCGGGGAACAAGGTCCGCAAGCTCGAGTACCTGATGGCCGAGGCACTCCAGCAGCAGGCGACCCACGTGATCACGTGCGGCGGCGAGCAGAGCAATCACGCGCGGGCGACGGCGATGGCCGCAACCCAGCTCGGATTGAAGAGCGTGCTCGTGCTGCGCACGGAAAACCCCGAGCAGCCGCCGGCCACGACGGGGAACATCCTGCTCGACCGGCTCGCCGGCGCGGAAATCAGGTGGATCTCGCGGCCGGCGTGGCGCGACCGCAACCGGCTCATGGCCGAGGAGGCCGAGCGCGTCAGGAGTGCCGGCGGGAAGCCGTACATCATTCCGGAGGGCGGCTCGAACGCGCTCGGTTCGTGGGGCTACCTGCGGGCGGCGCGCGAGCTCGTCGAGGATCTGGCGGGGATTGCCGCGCCCGAGAATCCGGTGACGATCGTGTACGCGTGCGGCTCCGGAGGGACGGGCGCCGGGCTCGTGCTCGGCTGCAAGCTGCTGGGACTGTCGGCGCTCGGGATCCGGGTCGCCGGCATCAACGTGTGCGACGACCGGCCGTACTTCGTCGACGCGATCGGCAAGATCTGCGGCGACTTCGAGGAGCGCTGGCAGCTCGACGCGCGCGTCACGCCCGGCGACATCGACATCGTCGACGGTCACGTCGGCCTGGGTTACGCGAAGAGCCGGCCCGAGGAGCTCGCGACAATCCGCGACGTGTGCCGCAGCGACGGCATCGTGCTCGACCCCGTGTACACGGGGAAGGCATTCCACGGGCTCGTCACCGAGCTAAAGAAGGACCCCAAGCGGTTCGGCGCAGCCGTCGCATTCATCCATACCGGCGGCATGTTCGGTCTGTTCGCGAACCCCGAGACGATCGGCGGCGTGCTCTAGAGGCCGCTCGGGCAGGTCCGCCGCGGCCGCCTGGAGAAAGCTCCAGATCAAGGCGCCGTCGACGAGTGCGGTGACGACGAGCGTCGGATAGCCGAGCGGCGCGATGGTGAGGGCGAGGAGCACGCGCGCCAGGCCCGACGCGACGAGGTACGCGCCGAGCGCGCCGGTCGTCGTCGAGACACCGACGGTGATGAGCGCGAAGACGACGAGGATCCCCGTCGTCATGGCTGGCGCCTCCTCGGTGCGTCCGTCATAACGGAGACATGTCTACATCCGGAGCGGAGGACCTGTCAATGATAACGGACGGCGCCTTGTCCGAAATAACGGCGACACATCCGTGTTGACAGACTGTCCGTCATAACGGATGGTCGTCCGTATGAACCGCGCGGTCGTGTTCGCCCTGCTCCTCGTCGCCTGCTCGACGGAAACCAAGAGCTCGTCGACGTCGAAGGAGGTGAAGCTGCTCAACGTCAGCTACGACCCGACGCGCGAGCTGTACGTCGACGTCAACGCGGCGTTCGCGAAGGAGTGGGAGGCCAAGACCGGCCAGAAGGTGACGATCGAGCAGTCGCACGGCGGCTCCGGCAAGCAAGCGCGGGCGGTGATCGACGGGCTCGAGGCCGACGTCGTCACGCTCGCGCTCGCGTACGACATCGATGCGATCGCGAAGGCAGGCCTCATCAAGTCCGACTGGGCGACGCGCCTGCCGAACAACGCGGCGCCGTACACGTCGACGATCGTGTTCCTCGTTCGCAAGGGCAACCCGAAGAACATCAAGGACTGGTCGGATCTCGTGCGGCCCGGCGTCGAGGTCATCACGCCGAACCCGAAGACGTCGGGCGGCGCGCGCTGGAACTACCTCGCGGCGTGGGGCTACGCGCTGCAGAACGGCGGCGACGAGGCGGCGGCGAAGCAGTTCGTCGCCGACCTCTACCGTCACGTGCCCGTGCTCGATACCGGTGCGCGCGGCGCGACGACGACGTTTGCCGAGCGCGGCATCGGCGACGTGCTGCTCGCGTGGGAGAACGAGGCGTACCTCGCGATCAAGAAGCTCGGCGCCGACAAGGTCGAGATCGTCGTGCCGAGCGTGTCGATCCTCGCCGAGCCGCCGGTCGCAGTTGTCGACGACAGCGTCGAGAAGCACGGCACGCGCGAGGTCGCGACCGCATACCTGCAGTTCCTCTACTCGCCCGAGGGCCAGGCGATCGCGGCGAAGCAGTTCTATCGGCCGCGCGATGCCTCGGCCGCGGGCGCGTTCCCGCAGGTGAAGCTGTTCACGATCGACGACAAGTTCGGCGGCTGGACGAAGGCGCAGACGACGCACTTCACCGACAGCGGCGTGTTCGACCAGATCAGCGCGCGGTGATTCGTGGCTCGCCGCACCGCCATACCGGGGTTCGGTCTGACGATGGGCTACACGCTCGTGTACCTGTCGCTGATCGTGCTCATCCCGCTCGCGATGCTCGCGGTGAAGACCGCGTCGCTGTCGTGGAGCGAGCTGTGGGCGCTGGCGACGAGCCGCCGCGCGATCGCGTCGTACAAGATCACGTTCGGCATTTCGCTGCTCGCCGCGGTCGTCAACGTCGTGTTCGGGACGCTGCTCGCGTGGGCGCTCGTTCGCTACAAGTTCTTCGGCAAGAGCCTCCTCGACGCGATCGTCGACATTCCATTCGCGCTGCCGACCGCGGTGTCGGGCCTCGCGCTGACCGCGGTGCTCGCGCCGAACGGCTGGCTCGGTCGCTTCCTCGAGCCGCTCGGCATCCGCGCGGTGTTCTCGCCGCTCGGCGTGATGCTCGCGTTGATGTTCATCTCGCTGCCGTTCGTCGTGCGCACCGTGCAGCCCGTGCTCGAGGAGCTCGAGCCCGAGGTCGAGGAAGCGGCGGCGACGCTCGGCGCGACCCGCCTGCAGACGCTGCGTCGCGTGATCCTGCCGGCGCTGTGGCCCGCGATGGTCACCGGCTTCGCGCTCGCGTTCGCGCGTGCGATCGGCGAGTACGGCTCCGTCGTCTTCATCTCCGGTAACAAGCAGTTCGAGACCGAGATCACGCCGTACCTGATCATGACCAGGCTCGACGAGTTCGACTACTCGAGTGCGACCGCGCTCGCGCTCGTGATGCTGACCGTGTCGTTCGCGATGCTGCTCGCGATCAACGGCTTCTCGGCGTGGGTGCGCCGCCGCCATGGAGCGTTCGCGTAATGGTCGTCTCCGCGCCACCGGTCGCCGAACGCCCGCTCGCTGCCACCGCCGAGCCGGTGTGGGCGCGCCGCATCATCATCGGCATCGCCGTCGCGTTCTCGGCGCTGTTCATCCTCGTGCCGCTCGCCGCGATCTTCGCCGAGGCGTTCTCGCGCGGCGTCGCCGCGTATGGTGCGGCGCTCGTCGATCCGAACGCGCTCGCCGCGATCAAGCTGACGCTCCTGACCGCCGCGATCGTCGTGCCCGTGAACCTCGTGTTCGGCGTCGCCGCGGCGTGGGCGATCGCGCGGTTCCGGTTCCCCGGCCGCGCATTGCTGATCACGCTGATCGATCTGCCGCTCGCGGTGTCGCCGGTGATCTCCGGCATGGTGTTCGTGCTGCTCTTCGGCTCGCGCGCGGGCTATCTCGGGCCGTGGCTCGCCGAGCACGGCATCAAGATCATCTTCGGTCTCCCCGGCATCGTCCTCGCGACGACGTTCGTGACATTCCCGTTCATCGCGCGCGAGCTGATCCCGCTCATGGAGGCGCAGGGCGGCGAGGAAGAAGAAGCCGCGCTCGTCCTCGGCGCGAGCGGCTGGCAGACGTTCTTCCGCATCACGCTGCCGAAGATCAAGTGGGGCCTGCTCTACGGCGTGATGCTGTGCACCGCGCGCGCGATGGGCGAGTACGGCGCGGTGTCGGTCGTGTCGTCGAACATCAGCGGCCGCACGAACACGGTGCCGCTGCACGTCGAGGCCGCCTACAAGGAATACAACCACCAGGCCGCGTTCGCGGTCGCCTCGCTCCTCGCGGTGCTCGCGCTG
>JABFXX010000514.1 GCA_013368795.1 Kofleriaceae bacterium | reverse complement strand
GCAGCTCGAGCTCGAGCAGAAGTCGCTGGAGCTGCGGCGGAAGTCGGGCCTCGAGCTCGGCCGCCGCGAGGTCCTGATGCGCCCCGCTGACGCGTTCGCGATCGGCGAGGACGAGTTCGACGTCGAGGAGATGCTCGAGCGCAGCCACGCGGCGAACCGCAAGCTCGCGACGCTGCAGCTCGAGAAGAAGATCGCCGACGTCGAGCTCGACGTCGCGCAGGACCAGGTGAAGCCCCAGCTCGACGTCACGTTCTCCGGAGCGCTGATCGGTGACGGCGATAACGCCGCGAATTCCATCGGTGCGATCGGCGACAGCTACGAGGTCACGCTTGGCGTGCAGATGTCGTTCGAGCTGTCGGGCGCGGCCCGCAAGGCGCGCGACGCGGCGAAGGCGAAGAAGCGCCGGCTCGACGTCGACCGCGAGGACCTCGAGCGCCAGATCGATACCCAGGTCGTCACCGCGGTGCACCAGGTGACGAGCGCGCGGACCCGCGTCGCGCTCGCCGAGAAGGCGATCCTCGTCGCCGAGGAGAACGTCCGCGCCGAGCGCGCCAGCTTCATGGTCGCGCGCACGACGAACTTCAACGTGATGCAGCGGCAGAGCGAGCTCGTCGAGGCGCGCCTGCGCCGCGGCGCGGCGGTCGCCGACTACCACAAGGCCGTCGCGCAGCTGCAGTTCCTGAGCGGCATCATCCTCGAGCAGTACCGCGTCAACGTCAGGCCGCGCGGCCAGGGCAAGCTGCTGCCTTCGCGCGACCGTCGTGGGGACGAGGAGTAGGCCATGCATCCCTCGGTTGACAGCGAGGCCTGCGCCCTCACCGGCGGAAAAAGCCCAACCGTCGAGATCGATTACGCGACGACGACGGCACGACTCTTGGACAGGAGACCTTCCATGCGCACCACCACGATGGCACTGCTTTGCTCGCTCGCGGCCTGCGCGCCGATGAGCGACCGCGAGAACGACTGGAGCGGCCCGGATGCCGGCGTCGACGGCTCGTCGGCGAGCGGCGCGTGCGACGACCTCGAGATCGTGAACCAGGCGAACCTGACGATCTCGGGCTCGTCGGGATTCACCGGCCTGCCGACGACGTGCTGGAAGCTGAACGGCAAGCTCACGCTGACCGGTCCCGCGATCACGAGCCTCGAGAAGCTCGGCGACCTCCGCGGCGTCAACGACCTCGAGATCAACGACACCGACCTCACGAAGTTCAACACGAGGTCGCAGATCGACGTGACGGGTGACATCTACATCCACCACAACGATCAGCTGACCGAGATCGCGAACGTGCTCCCCAAGGGCACGGTCCGCAGCATCCGCATCGAGTCCAACGCCGCGCTCACGGGCCTCGGTAACGTGAGCCGCGCGACGGTCGTCAGCGGCGCGACGACGATCCTCAGCAACGCCAAGCTCGCGGCGGCCGACCTGTCGTCGGCGCAGCGGCTCGAGGGCGGCCTCTCCATCCAGGACAACGGGGCGCTGACGTCGATCAACCTGTCCGCGCTGCAGTCAGTCGGCAACCTGACCATCGCGCGCAACGCGCTGCTGACCACGGTCGGGACGATGAGCTCGATGACGAACGTGCACGGTACGTTCACGATCGACAGCAACAACTCGCTGGCGACGCTCGGCACGCTCGGCAACGCGATCCTCGTCGACGTCGGCATCTCGATCACGAACAACGCGAAGCTGTCCGACGTCGGCGCCCTCGCGCACGCGAGCCGCGTGTTCGGCACGGTCAACATCTCGAACAACCTGCAGCTCGACGTGACCCGCGCGCACGAGATCGGCTGCTGCGTGCAGACCGGCGCGTTCACCGCGTCGAACAACCGGACCAACCAGTGCTCGGGCAACCACTACTGCCTGAACACCCAGCAGAACTGCTTCCGCTGACCTCGAACCCGCGAGGAGATCACCATGCGCACCCATCTCATCCAGCTCGCCCTCGCCGCCGTGACGATGCTCGCGGCCTCCACCGCCGACGCGAAGCCCCGCCGCGTCGTCGTGCTCGACTTCGACGGCCCGCGCCAGCTCGCGGACACCGGCCGTTCGGCGGTGATGTCCGTGCTCGGCGAGCAGTACAACATCGTCGCGACGAAGAACTGGGACGCCGCGCTCGCGCGGTCGCCGGGGCGCGGTCCGCAGCACTGGCGCCAGGCGAGCAAGCAGGCTGGCGTCGACGCGGTGATCGAGGGCTGGGTGCAGACGGAAGGTCGCCACTCGGTGATGACGATCGCCGTGCGCGATGCCGCGTCCGGCAACGAGGTCGACACGTTCTCGGTCCGCATCAAGGACCGCGGGGTGTCGACGGATGCGAGCCACAAGCTCGCGGCGCAGCTCGACGAGCTGCTCGGCTGGATCGACGGCGACATCACCGCGGAGCCGACGACGTCGCTGCCCGACGTTCGCACGCTGCGGCCGATGCTCGGTGCGCGCGACCCCGACCGCGATCGCAAGGCAGCGGCGGTCGACGACGAGGACGGCGACGACGATCGCTCGGACCGTCGCCGCAGCAAGCGCGCGCGCCGCGACGACGACCGCCGCGACGACGACCGCGACGAGCGCCGTACAGGCCGTAACGATCGGGACCGCGAGGACCGCCGTGTCGACCGTGACGATCGCGACCGTGACGAGCGGCGCGCCGATCGCGATGACCGCGATGACCGCGATGACCGCGACGACGATCGCGATGACCGCGACGACAAGGCCGTCCGCAAGTCGAAGAAGAAGGTCGCGGTCGCCGACGACGCCGAGAAGGACACGAGCGACCTCGTGACGCTGTTCGGCCCCGAGAGCAAGGAGGCGGCGATCGTCTCCGAGGGCAAGACCGCGCACGTGCCGGAGCCGACGCCGCGGTTCCAGATCAGCGCCGGCGGCTACGTGTCGTCGCGCGGGATGGGCTTCACGTTCGACCCCGAGTCGAAGGACACGCCGCCGGAGTACCCGGCCTCGTCGATCAAGGGCTTCGCCGCGCAGGTCGCGGTGTACCCGCTGCCGATGAAGAAGGTCGATGGTCGGCTGTCGGGCCTGGGCTTCACGCTCGACCTCGCGCACTCGGTCGGCTCGATCCTGCCGGCGAAGGACGACACGGGCTACGGCGACTACACGCTGGTCAACACGTCGTGGGAGACCGGCATCCACTACCGCTGGCCGATCGACATCGTGTCGATCGACGTGTCCGCGAACTTCGGCAACAACACCTACGCGCTCGGCTCGGACTTCCCTGGCTCGGTCGCGATCCCCGACGCGTCGTACAGCTACCTCGGGGCGGGTGGCCACATCGACCTCAACGTCACCGACCACGCGACCGTCGGCGCGGGCGCTCGCTACATGTACCTGCTCGGCGCGGGCATGGTGACCGAGCAGGACTGGTACGGCGCGGGCAAGGCGGCCGGCCTCGCGCTCGACGGCAACTTCGTCATCCCGCTGCCGCATCGCCTCTACGTCAAGGGCGGCATCGAGTATCGGCGCGTGAAGATCGACTTCGAGGGTTCTGGCGACCTCTCGCAGATGTGGGGCGTCTGGGACGTCACCGACAGCCAGATCGCCGGCACGGGCGTGATTGGCGTGCAGTTCTAACACCGAGTTGTCACAGAACGCGCTGTCACAGAACGCGCTACACCCGACGAGAAACGGTCGGCCTTCGGGCCGGCCGTTTCGCGTTTTCGGCGCCGTGGTCCCACCTGTCTTCCTCGGGAGACGATCTGCGGAGTGATCACCCGCGTCGACGATGCGTATCCCCCGGTGATCACGTTTCGGGAGCACTGGCACGCTCGATGCTCATGGATCCGGTTGCGCACCAACACTCCACCGAAGGAAATCTCATGTCGAACACCCAGGATCCGTTCGTTTCGATCGACACCAACGAGCTCGAGAAGGTCGCCGGCGGTGCTGCCCGCGTCGCATCGGGCGGCGGCGGAAGCGACACCAACGATCAGCTGATGCTGATGCTCACGCAGATCGGTGACTCGATCAAAGACCTCGCCAGCAACAACAACGGCGGCAACGATCAGATGACGCAGATGATGTTCATGATGATGATGATGGGCGGCATGGGCGGCGGCGGTGGTGCCGTCGCGGCGGCGCCGCAGCAGCCGACGTACGTCGAGGTCTCGTCCAAGGGCGGCTGCAAGAAGGGCTGGTAATCGTCTCGCGTTACCCGACGGCGGGTCCAATCGACGGCAACGGCTCGGAGCCTCCCGCTCCGGGCCGTTGCCGTTTTCGGTATGCGTCTCGCCGACCGCGGGCGACGCGATTTCTCGTCGAGAGAACGGATTTTCGCCGGTTACGTCGCGGCATGTGAGCTGCACTTCGGAACGAACAGCCATGTACGACCTCGACGCGATCGAAGCCATCAACATCGACCAGCTCGTCACTGCGACCGATCGCTTGCTGCTGCGCCAGGGCAACGTCCGTCGCCTCGAGTCGCGTCCCTCGTTCGATCTCGCGCACGATGCCGCGCTCGCGGTTGCCGCGTCGAATGCACGCGCGCAGGCGGCCGCCGCCGAGCAGACGGTGTTCGTGCGCGCTGCGACGTGGCGTCGCGACCTCGTCGGTGCCGGCGCGATCGTCGCCGGCGTCGCGTGGCTGTCCGTTGCCCTCGCCTGTCTACTCGCGTAGGCGAGCTCGTCGCCGCCGATCGTGCGAACTACGCCAGATCACGCGGCCCGCTTGCTGGCACGACGAATGCTCTTCCCCGCTTCACACATCCACCAAGGACTCAGCCATGAAGAAGCCCACGTTCACGTCGATCGATGCCGCGTCGCTCACCAAGGTCTCCGGCGGTGCCGCGCGTGTCGCTGCGACGAACAAGTCGAGCGACCTCGATTCGCAGCTGCAGCTGATGCTGTCGTCGATCGGTGACTCGATCAAAGAGGTCGCGAGCTCGAAGAACAGCTCGAGCGACCAGATGATGCCGATGATGATGATGATGATGATGATGGGCGGTGGTGGTGGCGGCTCGGCCGCGCCGGCCGCGGCTCCTCCGCCGTCGGGTGGCACGTACGTCAAGGTCAACGTTCGCCGTTAGGACGTGTCATGGCGAAGCACGATTTCCCGACGATCGATCTCGGTGCGCTCGATGCCGTGACCGGCGGTCGGATCACGCGCGGTCCCGAGCAGATCGATCCCGCCCTGATCCAGGGCATCGGCGAGCTCGCGAAGGCGGTCGCATCGGTCGGCCAGAACCTCGCCGCGGCGAAGAGCCAGAGCGACGGCCAGATGATGCAGATGATCCAGCAGATGATGCAGGCGAGAATGGGCCGCTGACGATCGTACTCGTGCTCGTGCTCGACACGGATGGGGTGCGGACTCGACCGAGCGAGCCGACTCAGAGCCGCGCCCGGAATCAGCGCCCGTCAGAGTTCTCGGCCCTCTCGGAAACAAGGCCGGCCCAGCTGTGTCGAGCATCCGGAAGCGTCGAGCACGCTGTACGTTCGATGAACTCGGTCATTCGGTTCTCGTTGCCCCACTGCACAAGCGCAGAGCTCAACCCGCGCGATGTGGCAACAACCCTGGCAAAGGGGTTGCGCTGCGGACTCGACCGAGCCGACTCAGGGCCGTCGCCCCGAATCACCGCCGCTCGGAGCTCTCGGCCCTCCTCGAACCAGGCTGCCTCTCATGTGCCCGGTCAAGCAGGCGGCCAAGGACCGGGCCGGGGATACGACGTGCATGTCAGTGCCGACGGAGTCGAGCTCGTCGCGCGCGGAGTTCGCACCTGGGCACGATCAACGCGAAGGCACGGCCGCGGTGGTGGCAGAGGACCTCGAGCCGTCGCGAACGGATGATGTTCGTCAGCACAGGTTCGCCCCTTACGGCGAGTTTCCGAGAAGCTGCATCGCGAGCGGGCCGGATCTATCGCAGATAGCGGAGGTTCTTGGCCGCAGCGACAATCTGCATGCGGGTGGACGTAATCGCAGATAGCCGAGGTCCGGCCGCGGCGAGAATCTGCATTGGCGGCTGCGAGGATGCCATCGCAGATGGCCGACGGCGTTCGCGAAGCTCGACGGAGTACGACGCCCCGGCGTCTCTCAGGCCGTGCGCATGGACGATGCACTGGGACGCAATGCGCGTGGACGCCCAAGCCAGAATCTGTGAAGGCACGGCCACCTGCATCGCTCCAGCGCGGCCTTCATCCCGAGTCCAAGTCCGTGCGCAGTGATCGAATGACCGCTCGCCCGACGAACGACTGCGCGAGCGCGCGAGGTGTCGGTCGAAACGAGGCTCGCTGCAACGTGGAGCGTCGACGCGTGTGGATGTGAGGCCTGAGATCGTTGGTCCTTCACGCGGGAATTCGCGACGCATGAACGATTTCGATTGACGAGAACAATCTCGTCGCCTGGAGCGCGCTCGCGACTGACTTGTGGATCCTCGACGAGAATCGTTGCGGATGCGTATGCGCGATGATCACGACGGTGGTGTCGATTTCGCGCATCGCGGTTCGAATTCGCCTGCAGAGCGCACGCCGTAGCGTCGAAATTCGTCGTGCGAGAAAGGTCGCTCGACGAACCACGAGCGAGCTCGTTCGAGCGGCGCGCGCATTCGCAGGCTGAAGCTCCACCGAGCTCGTGCCGCGGGCAGAAGGGATATGGATGCTGGACGGAGAGAGGACGACGACGATCGGCAGCATCGACACGACCGGTGGCGATGCGACGAGTGACAGGATCGGGGCGAAGTCTTGGCAGGAGGGACGGCGCCGCGGGCTTCAGCTGCAGGCGCAAAGCAACCAGCGGCTAAGCAAGCAGGTGCAGAGCAACCTGCCTCGCGGCAACGAGCGATCCAAGGCCGCGACCGACGAGGCGACGCTCGCCGAGTGGCAGCTCGTCGATCGGCGCCTCCGTACCTACCGCCATCAGCGCGCACAGCTGGACGCCGCAGAGCTGTTCGATCTCGTGCGTGCCGAGTCCATGAAGCTCCACTGGATGCTCGGGCACTCGACGATGCTCGAGTACATGGAATTCGCGCTCGGCTACACGCCGCACGTCGCGCGCGAGCGCCTGCGCGTGGCTCGTGCGCTCGTCCAGCTGCCCGCGACTAGTGGCGCGCTCGCGACCGGTCAGCTGCCATTCTCGGCGGTGCGCGAGCTGACGCGCGTGGCGACCGAAGACACCGAGCGCGACTGGCTCGAACGTGCGCGCGACAAGACCGTGCACGAGATCGAAGAGATGGTCACCGGTCGCGCGCCGGGCGATCGTCCCGACGATCCGACGCGCCCCGACCTCCGTGAACGTCGCCTCGGCCTATCGCTGCCACCGCAGGCCTTCGCGTTATGGCGTCAGGCGCGCACGGAGCTCGCCAACGAGCGCGGTGCGGAGGTCACCGATGCCGAGCTACTCGAGACTCTGTGCCGCCGCTTCCTCGCGCCGGGAACCGGCGAGGCCAGCCCCGCGCACCAGATCGCCTACACCCAGTGCCGCGACTGCAAGCGCGCGACGCAGAACGGCGCCGGTCGCGAGATCGACATCGCGCCCGAAGTCTTCGACTGCGCGGCGTGCGATGCGCGCGTGATTGGCTCGGTCGATGGCTCGATTGTCGCCAAGGCGATGTCGACGGTGACCAAGCGGATGCGCGAGCAGGTGTTCGCGCGTGATCACGGTCGGTGCCAGGTGCCCGGCTGCCGCGCGACGCGAAACCTCGACATCCATCACATCATTTCGCAAGCCGACGGTGGACCACACGAGATGTGGAATCTGCTCGTGCTCTGCTCGGGCCATCACGCGGCTCATCATGCAGGACTCATCTCCATCACAGGACGAGCGGGCTCGCGCGAAGGGTTGTCCATTCGATGGACCAATAGGCCACCTTGGACGCCGGATGAAGCCGCGGCGTTCCGCAAGACGATGGCCGACGAGGACGAGCTCGCCTACTTGCTGCGCGAGCGCAAGCCGAGAGGACGGTCGGCTCCTCGTGGTGAAGCGCGACGCAACGCCGTGTCCCAGGTGGGACATGACGATGCGCGACGCAACGCCGTGTCTCACGTGGGACATGATGGGCCGCCTATCGGAGGCAAGTAGGCTGACGTTGCCCCTTCACGTCTGCGCCACAGCACGTTCCCGACTGGGAGGCGACGGCACATGGCGATGACGTGGACCACATCGCATCGAGCTGCCTGCTCGAAGTTTCAGCTTGGGACTAAGGCCGCGGTGGGCGCGATGCCGGCGGCCCCTTCAGCAGCCATCCGCTTCGCGACCCACCACCGCGGCCGTGCCTTGCCTGATCTTCTCCTTCGGCGTGTCCACACCATCCACCCACTTGCGCCGTTCGAAGGTGTCCGTTGGCGGCAGCCGGGCCATCACGCGGCTCATCATGCGGGCTCATCTCCATCACAGGCCGAGTGGGCTCGCGCGAAGGGTTGTCGATTCGGTGGACCTATCGGCCACCGTGGACGCTGATGAGGCCGCGGCGTTCCGCAAGACGATGCCGAGGAGGACGAGCTCGCCTACTTGCTGCGCGAGCGCAATCCGAGATGACGCTCGGCTCCTCGTGGCGAAGCGCGACGCGGCGCCGTGTCCCACGTGGGACATGACGAAGCGCGACGCAACGCCGTGTTCCACGTGGGACATGAAGGGCCGCCTACCGGAGGCAAGTAGGCTGACGTTGCCCATTCACGTCTGCCACAGCACGCTTCCCGACGGGAAGACGACACGAGGTTTCAGCTTGGGACTAGGTCGCGCGTGGGGCGCGATGCCGGCGGTCCCCACAACGGCCAGCCGGCCTTCGCGATCCCACCACCGCGCCCCAGCTGTGTCGAGGATCCGAAAGCGTCGAGCCCGAGCACGAGCACGATCGTACTAATTGTCGTCGTCGTTGAGCGGCAGGCCGAGCTGGGCCGAGTCCACGGCCGGTGCGCCCTCACCGAACCGCAAGATGCCGGTCTCGTCGGTG
>JABFXX010000528.1 GCA_013368795.1 Kofleriaceae bacterium | reverse complement strand
CGCGTTCGGGCCCTCGTCCGGACACCGCGCCCGGGCCTGCTCCCCGTTGGTGTCGAGCAGGTCGCCGGCAATCTCGGCGATCCGGTGGCAGTCGGCCGTGCCCTCGCCGATGCGACGGGCGCGTTCTACGTGTCGCCGCACGAGCCCGACGAGGAGCGGCTCGCTGCTATCTTCGTCCACGCGTGCGAGGCGGCTCGCACCCGGCTCGTGTTCGCCGGCGTGCACGCCGACGGGCGCACGCGGGTCTCGCGCGCGATCCGGCGCGGCATGCTGGCGCTGCTCTTTGCACGCGCGTACGCGCCGAAGTTTCGCCTCGCGGAGCGCATCCGTCGCGCGCGCACCGAGGCGATCGTGCTGATGCCGACGAACTTCTTCCAGAACGACGAGCTGTTCCGCGACGAGCTGCTCGCGGGCGAGTACGTCCAGACGCTCCGGAGCGTGAACCGCGTCGACGTGCGCGATGTCGGCGACGCGGCGGCGCGTGCGCTCCTCGATCGCGACATCGCGCCGGGCGCGTATCCGCTCGTCGGGCCGGTCTCGATGTCGAGCGCCGAGGCCGCCGCGACGTGGAGCACGGCGCTCGGTCGGCCGGTGCGTGCGTGCGATTTCGATCGCTTCGCCGCCGCGGTCGCCCGCAACATCCCCGGCAAGAAGCAGACGGACTTCCTCGCGAGCTTTCGCGCGCTCGCGCGCCTCGCGGTCCCGACGGATCCGCGCCCCGTCGCTGCGACGACGGAGCTGCTCGGCCGACCGCCGCGCAGCTATGACGCGTACGTGCGCGACAGGGTCGCGGCGTGGACCGCGCGGGAAGAGCCACGAGATGTAGGTTGAACGCAGCTCGGGCCTCGTGTTATCCGAACCCCTTTCCCAAACGCTCATCGAGAGCCCGGATTGGAGGCGACGTGACCAAGGACCTGTCGATCACCGTTAACGGAATGAAGTTCGAGAACCCCTTCGTGCTGGGCTCGGGCCCGCCGGGAACCAACGGCAAGGTGATCGCGCGGTCCTACGATCTCGGCTGGGGCGGCATGGTGTGCAAGACGTTCTCGCTCGACGCGAGCAAGGTCATCAACACGGCGCCTCGCTACGCGAAGCTGCGCGGCCGCACGAGCGAGGAAGTCATCGGCTTCCAGAACATCGAGCTCATCAGCGACCGTCCGTACGCGGACTGGCTCGACGATCTGCGCCAGCTCAAGAAGAGCTATCCGAACAAGATCCTGATCGCGTCGATCATGGAGGAGTACAAGAAGGACGCGTGGCAGCAGATCACGCGCGAGGTGCAGGAGACCGGCGTCGACGGCTTCGAGCTGAACCTGTCGTGCCCGCATGGCCTGCCCGAGCGCAAGATGGGCATGGCGATGGGCGAGAACCCCGACATCGTCGAGGAGGTCGTCGGCTGGGTGAAGCAGGTCGCGACGATTCCGGTGTGGGCGAAGATGACGCCGAACGTCGGTAACCCGACGGTGCCGGCGGCGGCCGCACTGCGCGGCGGCGCCGATGGCATCGCGATGATCAACACGATCCTCAGCGTGTGCGGCATCGACCTCAAGACGCTGCGTCCGATGCCGACGGTCGAGGGCCACAGCGTGCCAGGCGGCTACTCGGGCCAGAGCGTGCGTCCGATCGCGCTGCGCCAGGTGATGGAGGTCGCGCGCGCGAACCCCGGCGTCGCGATCAGCGGCATCGGTGGCATCGAGACCGGCTTCGACGCCGCGCAGTTCTTCCTGCTCGGCGCGTCGACGGTTCAGGTCTGCACCGGCGCGATGCTCCGCGGCTACGAGATCATCAGCGAGCTCAAGGAAGAGCTCGCGAAGTTCATGACGGACCACAGCTTCAACAACCTGCGGGACTTCATCGGCAAGAGCCTGCCGTACTTCACGACGCACCACGATCTCGTCGATCGTCAGAAGGCGGCGCGCGATGCGAAGGAAGCAGCGCGCGGTGCACGTGCGAAGGATGTCGAGACCTGGAAGGGCGACATCGCCAAGGAAACCTCAACGCTGGTCACGAACTAAGAAGGAGATAGGACGATGGCGCGCAAAGTTCTCAGTGGCCTGATCCAGGCATCGAACCCGATCAACGACGAGACGCGCTCGGTCGCCGAGATCCAGTCGGCGATGCTCGAGAAGCACATGCCGATGATCCACGACGCCGGCAAGAAGGGCGTCCAGATCCTCTGCCTGCAGGAAATCTTCAACGGCCCGTACTTCTGCCCCGGCCAGGACAAGCGCTGGTACGACGCGGCGGAGCCGGTGCCCGGTCCCACCGTCGAGAAGCTCCGCCCGATCGCGGCGCAGTACAAGATGGCGATGGTCGTCCCGGTCTACGAGCGCGAGATGGCCGGCGTCTACTACAACACCGCGGCCGTCATCGACGCCGACGGCACGTACCTCGGCAAGTACCGCAAGAACCACATCCCGCAGACGAGCGGGTTCTGGGAGAAGTACTTCTTCCGTCCGGGCAACCTCGGCTATCCGACGTTCCAGACCCGCTACGCGAGGATCGGCGTCTACATCTGCTACGACCGCCACTTCCCCGAGGGTGCGCGCGCGCTCGGCCTCAACGGCGCCGAGATCGTCTACAACCCGTCGGCGACGGTCGCCGGTCTCTCGCAGTATCTGTGGAAGCTCGAGCAGCCCGCACACGCGGTCGCGAACGGCTACTTCGTCGGCGCGATCAACCGCGTCGGCACCGAGGCGCCGTGGAACATCGGCAAGTTCTACGGCAACTCGTACTTCGTCGACCCGCGCGGCCAGATCCTGGCGTGCGCGAGCGAGGACAAGGACGAGCTCGTCGTGAGCGAGCTCGATCTCGACATGATCGAGGAAGTCCGCCGCACCTGGCAGTTCTTCCGCGACCGCCGTCCCGACTCGTACGAGATCCTCACCGAGGATCGCTGATACGCTCGCCCGTGACGGGCGCGACTGACAGCGCCTCGAGAAAGGCTGGGACATGAGCGACCGTTACGAGATCCGTCCGGGTTCGTCACGACCAGGTCAGTCACGCTACGCGACGCACGGCGAGGTCCTGCTCGCCCTCAAGGCGACGGCCAAGGAGCTCGGCCTCATCGCCAAGCTGCCCGCGGGCCGGCTCGGCGACGGCTGGCGTGCGTCGATCGACGGCCTGACGATCGTCGGCGATACGAAGCGCATGGACGATCACTCGCTGCAGACGTTCCACGTCGTCGGCCCGTGTGCGCAGGACAGGCTCCTCGTCTTCGCCGGCCACGTCGCCGCGATCGCAGGCAAGCAGGCCGTCATCGGTCAGACCGACGACGAGTTCTGGTTCGTCGACAAGCCGGCGAAGGCGAAAGCCAAGACCAAGACCAAGGCAAAGGGGAAGAGATGACTCGGACGATCATCCAGAACGGGACGGTGGTGACCGCGAGCGACACGTTCGCGGCCGACGTGTGGATCGAGAACGGCAAGATCGTCGCGCTCGCCCAGGCGGGCATCAAGCTCGGCCCCGAGGACCAGGCGATCGACGCGAAGGGCTGCTACGTCATCCCCGGCGGCATCGACTGCCACACACACCTCGACATGCCGTTCGGCGGCACGAACTCCGCGGACGACTTCGACAGCGGCACGGTCGCCGCCGCGCACGGAGGCACGACGACGATCGTCGACTTTGCGATCCAGCAGAAGGGCGGCTCGCTGCGTGCCGGCCTCGACGCGTGGCACGCGAAGGCGGAGGGCAAGGCGGCGATCGACTACGGCTTTCACATGATCATGACGGAGGCCAACGCGGGCACGCTCGAGGAGATGGCCGCCTGCATCCGCGAGGGGGTGACGTCGTTCAAGATGTTCATGGCGTATCCGGGCGTGTTCCTCGTCGACGACCAGCAGATCTTCCGCGCGATGCTGCGCGCCGGCGAGCTCGGCGGTCTCATCACGATGCACGCCGAGATCGGATTGCCGATCGACGTGCTGATCCAGCGCGCGCTCGCCGAGGGCCACACCGCGCCCATCTATCACGCGCTGACCCGTCCCGAGATCGCCGAGGCGACCGGGACCGAGCGCGCGATCGCGCTGGCCGAAATGGCGAAGGTCCCGGTGTACATGGTGCACCTGTCGGCCCAGCGTGCGCTCGAGCGCGTGATGGAGGCGCGCGACCGCGGGCTGCCCGCATATGCGGAGACCTGCCCGCAGTACCTCTTCCTCGACGAGGATCACCTGCGTGGCGATCCCGGAGACGAGTTCAAGGGCGCCGGCTACGTCGCGACGCCCGCGCTGCGGCCCAAGCACCACCACGACCACCTGTGGCGCGGCCTGCGCAACTACGACCTCTCGGTCGTCGCGACCGACCACTGCCCGTTCTGCATGAAGGATCAGAAGGAGCTCGGCAGGAACGACTTCTCGAAGATCCCGAACGGCATGCCGGGCGTCGAGACGCGCCTCCACCTCCTCTGGGAAGGCGTCACGCAGGGCAAGATCTCGCTCAACCGCTTCGTCGAGATCACGTCGACGGCGCCGGCGAAGATCTTCGGCATGTACGGCAAGAAGGGCACGATCGCGGTCGGCGCCGATGCCGACGTCGTCGTGTGGGATCCCAAGCGCGAGAAGGTCCTGTCCAAGGACACGCTGCACATGCGCGTCGACTACTCGCCGTTCGAGGGGCGCAAGGTGCCGGGCAGCCCGCGCGCGGTGCTGTCGCGCGGCGAGCTGATCGTCGAGAACGATCAGTGGGTCGCGAAGAAGAAGCAGGGTCGCGGCCAGTTCGTCCGCCGCGGCACCTTTTCGCTGTAGCGCGTTACTTCCCCGACTCGGACTCGACCTTGTGGTCGTGGTAGCCGGCGCGCTGCCCGAAGTTCTCGGCATGCGTCTCGGGCGAGATCGTCGGCTTCGTCCCTTCCTCGTCTGGCTGGCCACGCTGGCCGTAGTTGTCGGCGTGGTCGTCCGTCGTGATCGTCGGTTTGCTCGGCGCGTCTTTCGGGATCGTCTCGCTCATGATCGCCGTGTGTTGCATCGCCGAGGCCAGCGCTACTTCAGCTCGCCTTCGTTGTCGTTGTCACCGTCGTCGCGCGTCGGGCGCTGACCGAGACTGGCTTCGCGCCGCGACGACTCGATCGTCTGCTTGCCTTGGCCGTCGCGCTCGTCCTCGACCTTCGGCTTCTCTCCGCGATATTCGGGCGAGGAGGTTGGCTTTCCGGCAGGCTCGGGCGCCTGGCGAGAGTCAGCGGTCGTGCCGCCCTCGTTGATCGGACGTGACTTTGGCGTGGTCATGATCGATCCAGGTTGCAAGCAGGACGCCAGCGGCTCATTCCCGCGGGACGTCGACCGGCTCGCTGAGCTGGTCGACCCACGACTTCGTCTTGCGCTCGACATCTTCGCTCGTCGGCCGCGACGTGTTGCTCGACTTCATGTCGGGCTCGTTCGTCCGCTCGCTATCGGACGGCGTCGTCTGCGGCGTCATCGACTGCGGGCGCGTATCGGGCGGCGTGCTCGTGTCGCTCGGCGGCGTCTGTGGCTGCGGTGCAGGCGCCTGCTTCGTCGAGGGCTCCGTTGACCACGGGTCCTTCGTCGACGGGGCAGTTGTCGACGGTGTGGTCGTCGAGGGCTCCGTCGTCGACGGCTGCTGCGTGCCCGAGGGCGTACGCGTGCGCGTCTGCGTCGGAGTCTGGCGCGCCTGATTTGCAGCCTCGCTCGCCTGCTGCTGAGCCTGGGCGGCGCGCTCCTGGGCACTTTGCGAGTCCTGCATCGCCTGCTGGGTCTCGCTGCGCGCGGTCTCCTGCGCCTGCTGCGACTTCTCCTGCGCCTGGGTCGCCTTCTGCTCGGCCTTCTGGAGATCGGCGCGCTTTTCATCGACGTCCTTCTGGGCCCTGGTCGCCTCCTCCTGTGCCTCGCGGGCCTTCTTCTGGGCGTCCTTCGCGCGATCGAGCGCCTTCTCCGACTCCTGTTGCGCCTGCTCGATCACCTTCTCTGCCGAAGGCGGACCGCTCGTCTGCTCGTCCTTGGATTCCGTCGTCGTGCGACGACATGCGCCGGTCAGCGCCAGCGCCGCGAGGGCGGAGACGAGACCAGCACGCCTGGCTGTACCGAAACTCATGGCGATTTCTCCTTTTCCTGACGTGAGGAAATGCACGGACGGTTCCAGCGCGATCTCCGTCGTGCGCCGACAGCCCTCCGCCGACCCACGCGACGGTCAGACGCAACATCTATGATCTGTTCGTGGAGCTGGTCATCGCGGAGAAGCCGTCGGTCGCGCGCGATCTCGCGCGTGTGCTTGGCGTGCACGCGAGCCGCGATGAGTGGTGGGAGAGCGATCGCTACGCGATCACCTGGTGCATCGGCCACCTCGTCGAGCTCGAGGAGCCAGCCGCCTACGACGCCGCGTGGAAGCCGTGGCGCCTCGATCGCCTGCCGATGTTGCCGAGCGAATTTCTCCTGCGCCCCGCCGAGCACGCGCGCAAGCAGCTGCGCGTGGTCGAGAAGCTGCTCCGCGATCGCCGGTTCTCCGCCGCGATCAACGCCTGCGATGCCGGGCGCGAGGGCGAGCTGATCTTTCGCTACGTCTACCAGCACGCGCGCAGCCGCCTGCCGGTGCGCCGTCTGTGGATCTCGTCGCTCACCGACGACGCGATTCGCCGCGGCTTTGCTCAGCTCCGCCCCGGTCGCGACTACGACGCGCTCGCCGATGCCGCTCGCTCGCGCTCCGAGGCCGACTGGCTCGTCGGAATGAACGCGACGCGCGCGATCACGGTCCACTCTCGGTCACTCCACGCGCTGCATCCGGGCGGCGACACGCTGTTCTCGATCGGCCGCGTCCAGACGCCGACGCTCGCGCTGCTCGTCGCCCGCGAGCGCGAGATCCGGACGTTCGTGCCGACGCCGTACTGGGAGGTGCGCGGCGAATTCCGCACCGCCGACGGCGCCACGTTCCAGACCCTCTACCGGGACGGCAAGGTCTCGCGCTTCGCGACCGCGCAGCTCGCCGACACGATCGTCGCGCGCGATGCCGACCACGCGTCCGCCGCTGACCCCGAAGGCCCCCGCGTCGTCGCGCTGCGCGCGCGCACGGTGAAGGAGCCGGCACCGCAGCTCTTCGACCTCACGTCGCTGCAGCGCACGGCAAACCGTCGGTTCGGCTTCTCCGCGCAGCGCACGCTCGAGCTCGCGCAGGCGCTCTACGAGCGGCACAAGATCGTCACCTATCCGCGCACCGACTCGCGTCACCTGTCGAGCGACGTCGCGAAGGAGCTGCCGCCGTTGTTCGCCGCGCTCGCGAAGCACGACGCCGAGACCGCACGGTTCGCGCAGCAGCTCGTCGAGCGGCCGCCGCGTCCGACCTCGCGCATCGTCGACGATCGCAAGGTCCACGATCACCACGCGATCATCCCGACGGGCACACCGCCGCGTGGCTCGCTCGATCGCGACGAGGCGCGCCTCTACGATCTGATCGTTCGCCGTTTCCTCGGCGCGTTCTTCCCCGATGCCGAGCTCGCGGTCACCGAGGCGTGGATCCGCGTCGGAGCCGGCAATGCACCGCCGCCCGAGCTCGGTCCCGGCGACCGCGAGACGATTGCGAAGGACCTGCCGGCGCCGCCCGATCATTACTTCGCGCGCGGTCGCGTCCGGGTCGTCGCCGGCTGGCAGGAGGTCGCGGGCATCGATGCAGCCACCGCCGCGCGCGGGTCCGAGCGCCCGCGCACCGACGGTCGGCAGGACGACGATCGCGAGGACGAATCGTCGGCCCTGCCGCCGCTCGCGATGGGCCAGCGCCTCGCCGGCAGGTTCGCGCCGGTCGCGCGCGAGACGAAGCCGCCGCCGCGGTACAGCGAAGCCACGCTCCTGGCCGCGATGGAAGGTGCCGGCAAGTCGCTCGACGACGAGGCCCTGCGCGCTGCGATGAAGGACGTCGGGCTCGGCACGCCAGCGACGCGCGCGTCGATCATCGAGACCCTGCTGCGCCGCAAGTACATCGCGCGCGAGCGCGGCCACCTGATCGCGACCCCGACGGGCATCGGTCTCGTCGGCGCGATTCCGGTCCCGAGCCTCGCGTCGCCGGAGCTCACCGGCCAGTGGGAGGCGCGACTTGCCCGGATCGCGCGCGGCGAGGACTCGCGCGACGCGTTCATGGGAGACATCGCGCAGTACGTGCGCGACCTGATCGACAAGATCCGCGGCTCGTCGATCCCGTTCGCGCCCTCGACCGGCGGCTCGCCGTCTGTCGGCGGAGCCCCCGAGCCATCGAGGCCATCGCCATCCGCTGGCTCGTGGAACAGTCGAGCACCGGGCCGGCGCGCCCCGAGCGCGCGCAAGTCGAAGGCACGAAATCAGCGCGCGTCGGCATTCCGCGGGGACGCGAGCACGAACACCTCGAACGCACGAGGTCAGCGCGCGTCGGCGTTCCACGAGGACGCGAGCACCTCGAACGCACGAGGTCAGCGCGCGTCAGGGTTCCACAGCAGTGCGAGCACGGCGAAGACCTCGAAGACACGAGGCCGTCGCGGGTCCTCGTTCGAGCCCGCAAGCCAGGCGAATGCTCCGAGCCTGGTGCGGTCCGCAGAGTCCGCGCCTTCGGTGAGGTCTCGGAGCGCAGCAACGAGCTCGACGACGTCGGGTGCGAAGACCGCGCGCGCGAGGAAGTCGCGCGAGAACGCGCCGCTGCCGCTCGGCTCACTGCTGTGCCCGCGCTGCAAGCAAGGTCACCTGATGACGGGCTCTCGTGGCTGGGGCTGCGATCGCTGGAAGCAGGGTTGCACGTTCGTCGTGTGGTTCGAGACGGCGGGCACGAAGCTCACGGTCGCGCAGCTGAAGGCGCTGGTGACGAAAGGCAAGACGGCGAAAGCGATGTTCGATGACGCGACCGGGACACCCGTGATGGCGCGGCTCGTGCTCGATCCGTCGGTTGCCGGCGGCGCGCGCGTCGTCCCGGTTTGACG
>JABFXX010000488.1 GCA_013368795.1 Kofleriaceae bacterium | reverse complement strand
CGCGGCGACAGTGTTCGAAGCGGCGGACATGATCGTGAACGTGAAGGAGCCGCAACCGCAGGGGTTCCGGTGAGCGGAGGACTGGCAGGCATTCGCCCAGATCGCGATTGCTCGACCTCGCCGAAGAGTGCCCAAAGATCAGAGAATACAGCGAGTTGTAGGATGCTCGATCTCGGGCCAGTCACCTACGTGGTACGGCGTTGGTCATCCACCTTCGCCTTGACCCACTTCCGACCCACGCCCAAAATATGAACATGGACACGACGAGCAAGCCACTGCAGCTGCGTCGGCCGAGCGCGAGCGCTTCGGCGTCCAAGGTTTCTATTGGCAAGACCCCGCTGGAGCGTATGTACCAGGTCACCGAGCTTGGTCGCCGGGGCCGTCTGATGGAGCGACTGGCCGCCCATGGACGAGCGAACAGCGGCAGTAGATCTCGCTGAGCGCGTTGCGCAGATCGCGCGCGGGCTCGAGATCGAGACCGTGCTCATCGGCGCTTATGCGCTCGCCGTTCATCACTTCGTTCGCGGCAGCAGCGATATCGATCTTGCCTCGTCGGTGAACGTGCAAGAGCTCTATCTACTCCGCCGCGCGGCCACGGACGCGGGGTATCAGACCGACTGGACGTCGCCGGAAGAAGGCGATCCATTGGGCGACGTGCTCAGGATATGGGAGCGGGAAGACGAGGACGGAATTCCGATCGACCCCGTCGAAGTGGTGAACTATCTCAACCCGTACACCCCACAGCGGACGCCCGCTGCACAGGCCATCAGAAACGCCATCCCGCTCGCGGAGAAGCCGGACTTGAAGTACCCCCGGCTAAGCGATCTCATCGCGCTGAAGCTGTACTCAGGTGGAGACGACGATGCGTCCGACGTCGTGAAGTTGATCGCTGCGAATCCCGACGCGGACCTCGAGGAGATTCGATCCGTCTGCAAGGCATATGGCTTCGATCGAATTGACGAGCTCATCGAGAAGGGCAGAACACAAAAGCCGCGACGCAAAGGGTAGGGCCGATCGAGGCGGTGGAGCCGCATGGTGCCGAGCATCCCGTGATAGCGTTTGTCGCGATGGAGCTTCGTGCGCTCACCGTACTCGACTCGCTACAGCCACAGCTGACGGGCTTTCTCCAGACCGTGTGCGCGGGGTTCATGCCGCTCGAGAAGGAAGCGGCGGCGTTCATCGAGATCGCGCCGGGAATCGCGATCAACCAGCTGACGGATGCGGCGCTGAAGTCGACGACGGTGCGGCCTGGCATGCAGATCGTCGAGCGCGCGTACGGCATGCTCGAGTTTCACGACAAGGACAAGGGGCAGGTCGAGGCCGCGATCGACGCGATCGTCGGACAGATGGGCGTGAAGCGCGAGGACCGCATCAAGCCGAAGATCATCTCGTCGCAGATCATCACCGGCATCGACGGTCACCAGAGCCAGCTCATCAACCGCATGCGCCATGGCGATATGATCATGGGCGGACAGACGCTCTACATTCTCGAGGTCTATCCGGCGGCGTACGCGGCGATCGCCGCGAACGAGGCGGAGAAGGCCGCCGACGTGCATCTGATGGAAGTGATCACGTTCGGCGCGTTCGGCCGGCTCTGGCTCGGCGGCTGGGAGGCCGAGATCAAGGCGGCGGCGGAGGCGGCCGAGGGCGCGCTCGCGAAGATCGCCGGCCGCGAGAGCAAGTAGCGGGGGGCGCACGCCGCGACCGCGACCGCGACCGCGACCGCGACTTGCGCGTGCGAATTGCGGCAGTGAATACTTGGAGCGAGTGGGCGAGCGCGAGCGGATCTGCCCGGAGTGCGGCGTCGTGTATCCGCCGCTCCCCGACGATCGCTGCGCGATGTGCGGGCTGACCGCGCTCGATCCCAATGATCCGGGGCAGCGCGATGCAATCGACGAGGCGATCCGGCTGCGCCGGCAGCTCCTGACGCCGATGTGGCCGATGATCGTGCTCGGCCTCGCGTACATGCCGGTCGTCATCGGCGCGATGCACGTGACGAAGAGCGACTCGGGCGGCCAGCTGCTCGGCATGCTCGTGATCGTCGGGCTCGCGCTGCTCGTGAACCTGTACGTGCGGTCGCGGATGACACCGGGCTGGCGGCTCGCCCTCGAGCGCGCACGGCCGCACGACAAGGGGCTCGCGCTGCGCAGGTGGACCTCGACGACCGCGATCGCGGCGGCGCTGTGCATCGCGTTCGTCGGCGTGCGTGCGATCGAGGGCATCGAGGCACTCGCGTACTGGCGCGGCGCCGATCCGTGGCGCATCATCACGTCGGCGCTGACGCACGCGGGCTCGATTCACCTCGCGGGCAACATGCTGGGGCTCGCGGCGTTTGGCCTCGCGATCGACCTGCGCGTCGGACGCGCGCTGACCGCGGTGATCCTCACCGCTGCGGCGATCGCCGGTGCGCTCGCGCAGGCCGCATATCGCGAGACACCGATGGTCGGATTCTCCGCCGCGGTGTACGGCCTCATCGGCGCGACGGTCGTGCTGCTGCCGAGGCGACCGACGCTGCTGACGTTGCAGGGCATGGCCATCCCATTGCCGACGTGGGCATGGACGATGCTCATGATCCCGCTGTTCACGTTCACCGCGTGGGCGGATCAACGCGGGCACGTCGCGTGGGTCGCTCACCTCGGCGGCTTTGTTGCCGGCGCGCTCGTCGCGGTGCCGATGCGCTGGGCGACGCCGACGCGCTGGTTCGCGCGCGTCGAGGAGGAGAGGGCGCGCCGCCTCGAGCGGCTGGCGTCACGCTAGCTCGCCGCGATCGCGTCGGAGAGGTACTTGGCGAAGCCGGGCGCGACCTTGTCGAGGTTCTTGGTGAACCGAGGATCGGCGACGTACATCGCGCCGAGGTTCTTGTGGAACTCGCGCGAGCACGGATAGAACCAGCGCTCGATGTGCGCGCGGTGCTCGTCGACGAGCGCCTGCACGGCGGCATCGGTGACCGGCGTGCCGGCCTTCATGTGGTTTGCGATCGCGGCGTAGATCGCGCTCCAGTCGGCCTGGATCTTCGTCCACTCGGCCTTGCCGTAGGACTTCGCGCGGCGCGTCGATTCCTTGTAGGCATCGGTGTCGCCCCAGCGCTCCTTGGCCTCTTCTTCGTACTGGCTCGGGTCGAATCCATCGAACAGTTGCTTCACGTCGTCGGGCTGCATCGGGTTTCCTTTCTGAACGGCGACGAGTGCGGCATCGAGCGCCGCGAGCATGGCATCGAGGCGGGAACGCTTCGCGAGTAGCACCTCGCGGTGCTGGCGCAGCAGCTCCTCGCGGCTATCGGTCGCGTCGATCGCGGATGCGATCTCGTCGAGCGGGAGTCCGAGCTCGCGAAACAGCAGGACCTGCTGCAGGCGAAGCACGTCGTTGTCGGTGTAGAGCCGGTAACCCGCTGCGGTTCGCTGCGACGGACGCACGAGGCCAATCTCGTCGTAGTGATGCAGCGCGCGGACGGTCACACCGGTCAGCCGTGCGAGGTCTCCTACCGTGAATGCCATGGGTCACCTTCGAGAGACACCCTGCGGTCTCACGTCGCGTGAGGGTCAAGGGGCAATCTGTATTGTTCGACAAAACCAGCAGATCGGTCAGGGCCGTGTCGTGATGTGGCTGCTAGAGTGCGGAAATGGCGACGACTCTTCCTGCGACGCTACGTGCGCCGTTTTCTTCCGGTGGCGCGGCTGCGATCGATGCGCAGCTCGCGAACCGGCTGCTCGGTCTCGCATTAGAGGCCGGTGGCGACTACGCAGATCTCTACTTCGAGTTCCGCGTATCGGCAGATTACGCGCTCGAAGAAGAGCAGGTGCGGACGCTCGGTCGCGGCATCACGCTCGGCCTCGGCGTTCGCGTGACGAAGGGCGACGCGACGGGCTACGCGTATACCGAAGATCTCGCATGGGAGAAGATGGCGCACGCCGCGAAGACGGCGGGCCAGATCGCGGCGGGTGGCGGCCACAAGCCCGTCGACGTGTCGTCGATCTCGCCCGTGTCGACGCCGAGCTTCTACGCGGTACCGACGCCGTCGCTGGTGGTGCCCGCGATCGACAAGCTCGCGCTCCTGCGTGCGGCCGATAAGGCAGCGCGCGCGTACGACAAGCGCATCGTCAAGGTGCAGGCCTCGTTCGCCGAGGCGATCAAGGAAGTGCTGCTGTTCACGAGCGATGGCCGCCAGGCGCACGACATCCAGCCGCTGATGCGGTTCGGCGTCAGCGCGGTCGCCGAGGACGCCGGCAAGCGCCAGTCGGGTTCGGGCGGCGGCGGCGGCCGTTACGGCATGGATTACTTCGCGCAGGCCGAGCGCGATGCGGCGGCGCATGGCAAGGAAGCAGCGCGCGTCGCGATCGCGATGCTCGACGCCAAGGACGCTCCCGCCGGCGAGATGACCGTCGTGCTCGCACCCGGTGACTCCGGCATCCTCCTCCACGAGGCGGTCGGCCACGGCCTCGAGGCCGACTTCAACCGCAAGCAGACGTCGAACTACTCGGGCCAGATCGGCAAGCAGGTCGCGTCGCCGCTGTGCACCGTCGTCGACGACGGCACGATCCTGAACTCGCGCGGCGCGATCAACGTCGACGACGAGGGCTTCGTCGCGCAGAACAACGTGCTGATCGAGAACGGCGTGCTCGTCGGCTACATGCACGATCGCCTGAGCGCGAAGCACTTCGGCATCCAGCCGACCGGCAACGGCCGGCGCGAGAGCTTCCGCGCGATGCCGCTGCCGCGCATGACGAACACCTCGCTGCTCGCCGGCCCGCACGGCCACGACGAGATCGTGAAGAGCGTGAAGCGCGGCATCTACGCCAAGCGCTTCAGCGGCGGCCAGGTGAACATCTCCAACGGCGACTTCGTGTTCTCGCTGTCGGAGAGCTATCTGATCGAGGACGGCAAGATCACCGCGCCGCTCAAGGGCGTGAATCTCATCGGCAACGGCCCGGACGTCCTTCGTCGCGTCGACATGCTGGGCAGCGACTACCAGCTGTCCGATGGCATCTGGACGTGTGGCAAGGACGGCCAGTCGGTCCCCGTCAATGTCGGTACGCCGACGGTTCGCATCGCGTCGATCACGGTTGGAGGCACGCAGGTATGAGCGGAGCGCAGGTTACTGAGCAGACGATCAAGGAGCTTTGCGATGCGGCGGCGCTGACCGTCGAGCTCGCGAAGAAGGCCGGCGCCGATGACGCCGAAGTGCTCGTTCGCGACGGCAGCGAGCTGACCGCGAAGGTTCGCCTCGGCGAGCCCGAGCTCGTGCAAGAGGCAGGCAGCCGCGCGCTCGGTCTGCGCGTCCTCAAAGGTGGTCGCCGCGCGGTGACGTACACGAGCGACCTGCGTCGCGAGTCGCTCGAGGCGCTGTGCGCCGAGACGGTCGCACTCGCTGATCTCGCCGAGCCCGACGAGTACGCGCTGCCGCCCGATCCGAAGCTGCTCGCGAAGCAGATTCCCGAGCTCGATCTCTACGACCCCGCAGTCGCCGACGTCGACGCGGCATGGGCGCTGCGCGAGGCGAAGACCGGCGAGGCCGCGGCCCGCAGGCACGACGCGCGCGTGACGAACTCCGAGGGCGCGACGTGGTCGCGCGTGCTCGGTGCGACCGCGTTCGCGACGAGCGGCGGCTTCCTCGGCGGCTATCGCGGCAGCTACTGCTCGCTCGTCGTCGAGCCGCTGTGCGACGACATGACCGACCCGGAGAACCCCAAGAAGCGCAACGGCTACTGGTGGACGGGCTCGCGGTTCCTCGCGCAGCTCGACGTCGCCGAGGCCGTCGGCATCGAGGCGGCGCGCCGCACGGTCGCGACGATCGGCTCGCGCAAGGTCGAGACCCAGGAGTGTCCGATCGTGTTCGACCCCGAGGTCGCGCGTTCGATCGTCGGCACGATCTTCAGCGTCGCGAACGGCAGCTCGTTCTGGCGCAAGTCGAGCTACCTCGTTGGCAAGGAAGGCGAGGTCATCGCATCGCCGCTCGTCACGATCGTCGACGATCCGCTGATCCCGCGCGGGCCCGGCTCGCGTCCGTTCGACGGCGACGGTCTGCCGACGCGCAAGAACCCGGTCGTCACCAAGGGCGTGCTCGGCCCCGTCCTCTGCGACGTGTACTCGGGCCGCAAGCTCGGTCGCGCGTCGACCGCGTCGGCGGGGCGGGGCATCGGCGGCAACCCCGGTCCGACCACGAGCAACCTGATCATGGAAGCAGGCACCACCTCGCGTGAGGACCTGCTGAAGCAGACGCCCAAGGGCCTCTACGTGACGGCTCTCATGGGCTTCGGCTTCAACCCGGTGACGGGCGACTTTTCGCGCGGTGCCCAGGGCTTCTGGATCGAAAACGGCGAGCTGACGTTCCCCGTTTCCGAGGTCACGATCGCGGCCAACTTCGACCAGATTCTCAAGCGCATCGACCTCGTCGGCAACGACCTCGAGATGCGCAGCGCGACCGCTGCCCCGACGATCCGCGTGTCGCACATGATGCTCGCGGGTACGTCGCGCTGACTGCGGGTGGGCGTAGGACCGGTTCCTACGTGGGTGTTCCGTCGAGAAACCGGAGGCCTGGGTGCAGCGCGTCCTGAGGCCCCGGTTTGCTTGACTTGAACACCTCGGAATGAAACGATCTTATTCGTGCCGGCCGCTGCTTCTGTGGCGGGACTTCCGTCTCGCCTCGGCAAGTACGAGCTGCTCATGCCGCTCGCGGCAGGCGGCATGGCGCGGATCTATATCGGGCGCAGTACGGGCATCGGCAGCTTCGAACGCCATGTCGTCCTGAAGATGATCACGCCCGAGCGGGCGAACGATCAGGTCGCCGTCAACATGTTCCTCGACGAGGCGCGCCTCGCCGCTTCGCTGAACCATCAGAACGTCGGCCAGGTGTTCGAGGTCGGTGAAGACCAAGGCATCCACTACCTCGCGATGGAGTACGTGCACGGCCAGGATCTTCGCGCCGTGCTCGCGAAGGCCGGAAGCCAGGGCACGCGCATCCCGCTCGAGCTCGCGCTGACCGTCGTCGCCGGCGCGGCCGCCGGTCTCAACCACGCGCACGAACGTCGCGGCCCCGACGGTACGCCGCTCGGCATCGTCCACCGCGACGTGTCGCCGTCGAACATCATGATCGGCTACGACGGCGCGGTGAAGCTGCTCGACTTCGGCATCGCGAAGGCGACGGCGCGCTCGGTCGAGACGCAGTCCGGAATCATCAAGGGCAAGTTCGCGTACATGGCGCCGGAGCAGTGCCGCGGCCGCGACGTCGATCGCCGCAGCGACGTGTTCTCGCTCGGCATCATCCTCTACGAAGTCTCGACGCAGCATCGCTGCTTCCGCGCCGACAGCGACTTCGACACCATGCACCGCATCGTCACCGGCGATGTCGTGCGGCCGACGCGTCTCGTGCCGGGTTATCCGCCGGCGCTCGAAGCGATCGTGATGAAGGCGCTCGCGGTCGATGCGGCGCAGCGCTACCAGAGCGCGGGCCTCTTGCTCGAGGCGCTCGAGGCATTCGCCGTCTCGGGGCGCATGTCGCTGTCGACGATGGGCCTTGGCCGCTTCATGCGCGACATGTTCGGCGAGGTGATGGAGCCGTGGCTCAACACCGCGGCGACGAAGGTGCTCCAGCCGATCGCGGCGAAGGAGAGCACGATCTCGTCGACCGACGGCAAGGGCAGCGGCGTCCATCAGGCGCGCTTGCCCGGCGTCGCGCCGCACGTCCCGGCGCGTTCGCTCGTCGACGACGGCATCCCCGACGACGACATCAGCTTCCCCGACAGCGGGCGTGTCGAGGCAGCGAGGACGACGCTCGATCTGCCGCGCCGCCCGCAGCCGCAGCATCCCGACGATCTCGACGGGCAGTGGGATGCGCCGCATCCGTTCGCATCGCCCGGCCTCGCGGTCTCCGGCGAGCCGCAGGAACGTCCGTCGTATCCGCCCGAGCGGCCGTCGTATCCGCCGCCGCTTCCCAACATTCCGAGTGCACCGATCGGCATGCCGACGATGCCGCAGGGCACGCAGCCGATGCCGATGGGCAACGGCCGCACGTCGTCGCCTGCGCTCGGCGTGCCTGGCCCGTCGCCCACCGCGTTCTCGCAGCAGGGCTCGAGCTCTGGCGCCGCGATCCCCGCGATCGGCGTGTCGACGAAGCACGGCTACGCGAGTGCGGCGATGACCCGCGGCGACGTCTCGTATCCGCGCTACGACGCCTCGACCAACGATACGGCCCCGCCGGTCGGCGATCTCAGGCCGAATCGCCGGCCACTGTTCATCGGCCTCGGCATCGCGCTCGTCGGCGTGATCGTGATCCTTGCCGTCTCGTTCGGCGGCAGCAAGGAGAAGGATCACGCGGTCGTGACCGACGACGAGACCGGCTCCGCGACCAGCCCGACGCCGGAGACCGAGCCGAGCGGCTCGGCGGCGACCGAGATGAAGGCGCCGCCGACGCCGGACGTGATCGACGAGAACATGGTGTCGGTCGTGATCGAGTCGGATCCGAGCGGTGCCGACGTGATGATCGCGGGCACGAAGATCGGCACGACGCCGTTCGACAAGAAGCTCAAGCGCGGCACCAAGATCGCGCAGCTGACGGTCCACCTGGACGGCTACGTCGACTTCTCGACGAAGATCGATCTCGGCGGCGAGTACGAGAACAAGAACATCAAGCTCGTCCGCGTCGACGACGCGCAGGGCAGCGCGCTCGCTCCGACCGATGGCTCGGGCGCGTCGCCGGGCTCGGCGAGCGGAGCGTCGGCAGACGGAACGCCGTCGACCGACAACCCGGGCTCGACGGCCGCGAAGACCGGCTCGGAGAAATCGGGCTCGGAGAAGACCGGCTCGGAGAAGACCGGCTCGGAGAAGACCGGCTCGTCGGAGAAGACCGGCTCGACGAAGCAGACGAAGACCGGCACGAGCACCGTGAAGGCCAGCACGAAGACGGGCACCGGC
>JABFXX010000150.1 GCA_013368795.1 Kofleriaceae bacterium | reverse complement strand
GATTGCAATAGAATGATGACTGCTGCGTGTGCGCTCCCGACCATTCGTCCTTGACGCACTCGGCTCATCACCGCATCAATTCATCGACGCCCCGATCTCGATGATGGAGTGAACATCATGGCCGAGCATCAGCCTCACCAGAATCACGAGCACACGCACGGGCCTAACTGCGGGCATGTCGCAGTCAAACACGATGGTCACATCGACTACTTGCACGATGGCCACCTGCACCACGAGCACGACGGCCACGTCGACGAATGCCAGATCGGAGTCGACGCAAAGAACCCCGGCGGTTGCACACCATCGCACGCATGTGGCGGGCACGTTGCCGGACACATCCATGCGCCCAACTGCGGTCACCCCCAGGTGCCGCATGGCGATCACGTCGACTACCTCGTCGGCGGTCACCTTCACCACCAGCACGGCAACCACTGCGACGACCACGGGGCGTTGCAGTCGGCGTGATCAGGTCACGACTTCGTACAGGAATCGCAGCGACCGCGGATCAGGAGCTGGACCTGCCGTCTACGCAGCGAGCGCGGAACACGATCCGGCAACGTTAGCTCGACCTCCAACTCCTCGACGCGATCGCACGAGGTGCACGCGAAGACCGCGCGAAAGCCGTCGTGCGGATTGTTCGGTGGGCCGTAGCGCAAGATCCGGTCGCCGACGCCGATGCGCCGAGCGAGTCCGACCCGGACGAGATCGTCGAGGATCCGGAATACGGTGGCGCGATCGACAGCCCTTCGGCGGAGCCGCCGCATGATGTCGCCGTGCGACAGCGGGAACCGCGCAGACTCGATCAAGCGCAACACGGCACGGCGGCCCGGCGTGGAGCGTAGCCCCCTGCCTCGCAGCACGTCGCCGAAGTCCGTCCCCACCCGCGCGCTCGCTACTGGACGGTGACGTCGAAGTTGACCTGCGCGTCGGTGGTGCCGCCGATCGAATCGACGCCGCCGGTCTTCACCATCGTCAGCGTATCGCTCGCCTTCTGAGGCGGCTCCTCCGGAGGCATGTGGCGGAGCGTCACCGTGAGCGTGCCCGTGCCCGCGGCGGCGGAGATGTTGTTCGAGAGACCGATCGGTAGGTTGTTCGCGTCCATGTCGGCGTAGTTCTGGGTGAGCGGCCCCGTCGCGTTCGAGCTCGCCGGGCCGACGACCGCAGTGCCCGTGAACAGCACGAGGTGATTGACCGATTCGTCGCGCACCTCGTCGGTAATTTCCTCCGCGGGATCCTCGAGTCGGTTCTGGAACTGCACGGTCAGCGTGTACATCCCCGCCGTGAGGTTCACCGGATCGATCGTCGGTGCGGAACCACCGTCACCATCTGGATCGTTGAAGGTGAACGTCTTCGTCGCGCCGCCGCCCGAAGGCGCGAAGTTGAGGATCACCGTGGTGATCACCTCGTTGGGGTTCTCGGCGCCACCTTCGTCACCGCATGCGGCGAGACAGAGAGCACCCACGATCGCGAAGGACATCGTCTTCATTGCAAGCTTCCTTTCTTTGACGAATCGAAAAACAGGCTCATCCGCAACCAGACCTGCCAACCGGGCTCGTCGGCGAAGTACCGCATGAGGCTGGTGTAGTCGCGGTAACGTGCGTTGGTGAGGTTCGTACCCTCGAGGGAAAGCTTCACTCGCTGATCCGCGATCGTCGTCTCGGTCCCGATCTCGGCACCGAGCAAGAAGTACGGATCGGGTGGCGGGATGAAGTCAGCGGCGATATCGAAGCGGCGCTGCCGCGCGACGTACATCCCCGAGACCGTCACGTAGCTCGAGCGCAACGAACCGAGCGCCGGCGGATGGTACGTCACGGCGGCGCGATAGCGGTCCGCCGGGATGAACACGAGATACGAGTGGTCGAGGGCGTTGCGCGCGCGCACGAACGACGCCTGCGCGGCGACGTCGAACGCAGGAATCGGCGCCCACGAAAGTCCGCCGTCGGCACCGTAGAACAGCGCGTCGACCGCACGAGTGGTGAAGCGCGGGAACGTGCCGCGGATCAGCACGTCGAAGATCGGCTTGCCGTCGTCGCCGATCGCCGGCGCGAAGTAGATGTAGTCGCCGATGTAGTTGACGAACACCGACGCCTCGGCCTTGAGGCTCTCGCTGTCGTGCGCGAGCGTCGCAGAGCTCGAGTAGGTGGTCTCGGGCCCGAGGTCCGGCTTGCCGAGACCGAGCACCGGGAACGTTGGCGCGGTGCCGTTCAGGTATTGCTCGTCCGTGTTCGGTGCGCGCTGCGCGACGGACAGGTCACCTTTCAGCGACCACGAATCGCCGAGCCGGCGCAGCACGCCGAGCGAGCCCGTGAATGTGAGGAACCGCGAATTGCACGCGACGGGATCCCTGCTCGGATCGGTGCACGCGTCCATCGCGATCTGTCCGCTGCGCACGAGACGCAGGAAGTCGATCTGCGCGAGTGACGCGGTTCGCGTGCTCGCGTCGGCGCGCACGCCCGCCTCGACCTCTGTCGAGTGCCCGATCAGACGCTCGGTCGCGTACAGCCCGGCGCCGTACGACTTGTAGTCGGGCACGAGCTGGAGGCCGCCGTAGTAGTTGATCTGCGCGATCCCGACGACGCCGGCCGCGCCGCGAAGGTGCCAGTGCTCCGACAGATGGATCGGGTTGTGCTGGAACACGAGGTCCAGCTCATGGGTCATCAGTCGGAAATTGAACTGGGCCGTGTCGCCGACGGCCTGGCGAACCACGTCGTACTCGCGACGGAGATCGTGCTGGAACGAATACGTCGCGCTCAGCGTTCCGAGCTGATCGCGCTCCCACGTGCCACGCGCATACGCGAGGTCGTGCTGGACGTCTTGCTTCGGCCGATCGATCGCGAATTCCGACGTGAAGTGATCGGCACCGATCGGCATCTCCATCTCGGCTTGCGCGAAGAAGTCGTCGGGGCTGTGAATGCGCAGGCACGAGCACACGCCGAGCGTCGCGTCGTAGTGGCGATAGGACAGCTTGTAGTCCGAGCGGTGCGCGCGATAGCCGAGCGTCGCGCCGAGGTTCCACTCGAGCACGCCCGCGTTATCGAGTGCGTACAGCGGTGTCTCCGGGGCCGCGAGTCGCTTGAAGCTGCCCTCGAGCTGCGTGCTGAGCGCTGGCAACCGCTCGAACACCGACTGGAGCCGGCCGGCAAACGTGCCGCCGCGGCCATTCGACGTGCCGATCAGGTGCGCTTCGCCGTTGTAGCCGGGCTCGCGGCGCAGCTCGGGCGGATCGACGAGCACGACGCCGCCGATCGCATCTCCTCCGTAGCGGACGCCACCCGGACCGCGCACGACGCTGAGCGAGTCGGCGATGAACGGATCGATCTCGGGTGCATGCTCGATGCCCCATTCCTGCGCGCGGTGCCGGATCCCGTCGACGAGGAGCAGCAGCCGCCGGCCGAACTGGCCGCGGATGATCGGCTTGGCCACGCCTGTGGTCGCGCGCAGCTGGACGACGCCCGGGACCTTCGCGAGCGTGTCGGAGAAGCTCTTGCCGCGCGTCTTGTCGAGCTCTGCGCCGGAGACGACCGCGGTCGAGCGCATCTCCGTAGGAGGCGGCGCCTTGTCGCGCACCTCGATGACCTCCCCTGCCGGCCGCATCTCGACCTCGAGCGACGCCTGGTCGCCGACCAGCACGGAGCGCTCCGCCGGCTGGTAGTCGTCGCGCTCGACGACGACTACGACCTGGCCGGGGCACAGCGCGGTCAGCGCGAAACGGCCGGAATCGTCGGTCGTCGCCAGCAGCTGATCGCCGATGCGCACGGTCGCGGCGACGACCGGCTCGTGGGTGGCGGCGTCCACCGCATGACCATCGAGCGATAGAGTGCACGCCGCCTCGTCCGGCTGGGCAAACGCCCAGTCGGCGGAGACGGCAACCGAGATTGCAACGACAACCGCAAACCGAAACATGTCGGACCTCGCGAACGCGAACGCACGCCGCGCGAGAGCGCAGCGCAGAACTACACGGCGTTCCGTTCAGACGGGCGGCGAGGTCTTCGGCGCGAGCTGGTAGATGTCGAGCGCGCGGAGTGGCGTGTCCGGTCGCGCCTCCGTCCGCATCGCGACGAGCAGACAGACCTGCGCGAACGTGACGAGCTTCGAGGTCTGCGCGCTCTGATGTTGCGCGTGCGCGATCTCGCACTCCTGATGCTCACCACCCGTGCCCTCGACGCCGATCAGGTGCGAGTCACCGGAGACATCAACGGGTCCCGCCAGCGACACGGCCTCGATCTGTTCGCCGTGCTGTGCGCACGTGACGTGCCGCGTTCCGGCCTCATGGGCGAAACCGACAAGTCGGCCAACGACGAGCAACAACACCGCGAAGGCGGCAGTCGTGGCTGAGCGTCGTCGCATCGAGGGCAGATTGCCACAAACACAAACCAATTGCACCTGCATGTGCATGTTGTTGCAATTGGCTGGCGACGGGAGCGGCAGCACCGCTTGCCCGACGCGCTCACTCGACCGTGAAATCGATCGCGTTCGTCGTGGCTGGCGTCTCGCACCCGGCGGTGATCACGCCAGCGCGAGGCGCATCACTGGACCTCGATGCACAGCGGCTCGGCGAGCGTGCTCGGAACAGCGAGAGAGCCGCCGGGCGTCGAGCCGAACAAGATCGGGTATGCGTACTCGGCGAGCGGCCCCGTCTCGCACTGTGCGGCGATCCGTCCGCAGTCGTCCGTGCATGCTCCGCCGGCAAGGGAGTAGTCATTCCAGGACGCGAACGACGAGATGTTCAGGGCGCCGTCGATCACATTGACCTCGCACGATGCCATCCGGTCGCGGTCGCAGCTCTGGCTCAGGCAACCGGGCGTCTCGTAGCGCACGGTCACGGACGCGTTCGCGGCATACAGCTGGCCCTGGGCTGTCGTCGTGCCGAGGAGGCAGACGCGGCCCGCACTCTGCACCGTCTTCATGACCGGGTGATCCTCGCCGAACGAGCAACCGGCCACCAACACCAGCGAGAGCGCGAGCCTCATGGCCCGATCTTGCCCTAGAGGAGGCCGTGGCGGCGCAACTTGTTGATGAACGTCGTGCGCGGCATGCCGAGTGCCTTCGCGGCATGTGACTGATTTCCCTCGGCGGCGGCGAGCGCGGCACTGAGGCGGCGGCGCTCGATGTCGTCCATCACGACCTCGTGCGGCCGTGACGCCTCGACCTCGTGCTCGACGGGCTCGGGCGGCGCGACGCGGTCGGGGAGATCGAGATCGGCGGCCGTGATCGATGGTCCCTCGGCGAGGACGAGCGCGCGCTCGAGGACGTTCTCCAGCTCGCGGACGTTACCGGGCCACGCGTACGCGGTCATCCGCGCGAGCGCGTCGTCGGCGAGCGGCTTGCCGTCCTGGCCGCATCGCCGGGCGGCGCGAGGCAGGAGCGACTCGGCGAGCGCGTGCAGGTCGGCGCGGCGCCCGCGCAGCGGAGGCACGACGATCTCGACGACCTTCAGGCGGAAGTATAGATCCTCGCGGAACTGGCCCTTGGCGACCATGTCCTCGAGGTTGCGGTTCGTCGCCGCGATGATGCGGACATCGACGGAGACGGGTTCGGTCGAGCCGACGCGCACGACGACGCGGTCCTCGATGACGCGGAGGAGCTTGGGCTGGAGCTCGAGCGGCAGCTCCCCGATCTCGTCGAGGAACAGCGTGCCGCCATGCGCGAGCTCGATCGGGCCTCGCCGCGTGCGCGTCGCGCCGGTGAACGCGCCGCGCTCGTGGCCGAACAGCTCGCTCTCGAACACGGATGCCGCGATCGCACCGCAGTCGACCTGCATGAACGGATGCGCGGCGCGCGCCGAGCTCGCGTGCAGCATGCGGGCGGTGAGGCCCTTGCCGGTGCCACTCTCGCCGAGCAGCAGGACGGAGGCATCGCTCGCGGCGACGCGGTCGATCGTCTTGCGCAGCTCGCGGATGATCTTCGAGTCGCCGACGAGCGTCGCGCCCTCGGTCGCAGCGTCGGCGCGCTTGCGCAGGATGCGGTTCTCGTCCTCGAGCTTGTCGCGCAGCTCGCGGATCTCCTGGTTGTGCTCCTCGAGCGTGCGCGAGAGATCCTTGATCTCGCCGAACGCGCGCGCGTTGGCGAGTGCGATCGCGAGCTGGCTGGCGATCGCCGCGAGGAGGTCGCGATCGTCGGACGAGTAGAGGTCGCCGCTCTTGCGCCGGCCGAGCAGGAGCCACGCCGGATCGCTGCCCGTGCGCGCGTCGGTGACCGGGACCGCGAGGCCATCGGGCGGTGGCGCGGGTGTGCCCGCGGGCAGCGCCGCATCGGCGTCGCCGACCGCGTGCGCGAGCACCCACAGCTCGCCGTGCTTGATGTAGAGCGCGGCGCGCTCGGCGCGGACCGCGTCGACGATCTGCTCGACCGCTTCACGCGCGAGATCCGACGGCTCGCGCAGGAGCGCCAGGCTCTCGCCGGCCCGGCGGAGCGCGGCGGTGTAGTGGCGGCGATCGCGGAAGAACCGGCGATCGAGCCACGCAGTCGACGCCGACTTGATCGGTCCGAACACGATCGCCGCGGCGACGCCGGCGACGAGATGGGGAAGCGGGCCGGTATCGCCGACGAGCGTGCCGGTGAGCCAGCCGGCCGCGAGCACGACGCCCAGATAGACGAGGATCGCCGCGCCGGTCGTCACCGCGTAGCCGAGCGAGCTCCTGATGAGCGCGTCGACATCGGCGAGACGGATGCGCATGACCGCGAGCCCGTAGCCGAGCGACCACAGGATCGCGACCGCGATCACGAACGGCTGATAGCGAACGATCAGGAACCGATCGACATCGGCGAATGCGGTCGGGATCGAGGCGAGGATCGGCAGCGCCGACAGGCCGTGGCCGAACAGCAGCCAGCGGAGCTGAGCGCGCAGCGCACCACCCGCGACGCGATGCGCGCGCACCTGCGTGACGAGACCGATCGCCGCGAACAGCGGAATGACCGCACACTGCGCCGCGACACACGCGACGACGATGTTCAGGCCGCGATCGCCGCGCACGCCGGTCTGGTAGTCGACGATCGCGATGACGAGCCCGACGAGACACGTCGCGCCGAGCAGCGCGGCGAGCGAGTACGCGAACCTCCGCCAGCGCCGCGCGGCCGTCGACGCGATCGCGCGATGCGGAAAGTCGAGCGACAGATCGAGCGAGACGGCGGGCGCCGCGAACAGCGCGACGAGGAACGTGATGCCGAGGACCGGATGGACGATCAGCCGCGGCCACGACAGCGCGCCGACATAGACCGCCGCGTAGAACACGGTCGCGCGGAAGAACCGCCGCGCGTCGACGTCGTCGGGCCGGCCGATGCGCGCGATCAGGCCGAGCACGATCATCGCGATCGACAGCGCGGTCGCGACGAGCGCGGACCACGGCGGCGGGGACGCGCCGAGCGGGATCGAGACCTCGCGCGTCGCGCCCTCGCGGGTCACCGCGAGCTTCACGGTCTCGCCGGGTTGGCGGCGCAGCACGCGGAACGCGTAGTCGAGCGTGCTCGCGATCGGCCGATCGTCGACGGCGACGATGACGTCGCCCTCTCGCAATCCCGCGACAGCTGCGACACCTGCGACCTCGACGTGGATGACTCGCTGGCCCGTGAATGCGTGAAATCCCTTGTCGGGAGCGTGCCACGCAGCGATGACGACCGCGATCGCGTAGGCCAGCGACAGCGCGGCCGGAACCACGACCCACGGGGACCTGCGACGCACGATGGAGGAATAACCGATCAGCGGCTATGTTTGCGGGCGAATGCTGAGGCGCACTTTCCTCCTCTCCGCGGGCGCTTCCGCGGTCCTCCTCTCCTTCAAGAACAGCCTGTCGTTCGCGGGCGCAGCCAAAGGAGCTGCCAGCAAGATGCCGTCCGAACCGCTTCTCGCTCCCTGGACTGGTCCCTATGGCGGCGTGCCGCCGTTCAACAAGGTGAAGGTCGCCGACTTCAAGCCCGCGCTGCTGAAGGGCATGGACCTCGCGCGCGCCGAATTCACGGCGATCGCGGAGACGAAGGACGCGCCGGCGTTCGAGAACGTCATCGCGGCGTTCGAGGACGCGGGCCGGCCGTTTGGCCGCGCCGCCGGCATCTTCGGCACGTACACGTCGACGATGAACGACAAGGCGACGCAGAAGGTCGAGAAGGAAATGGCGCCGAAGATGGCGGCATTCTCCGACGAGATCACGCAGAACGAGGCGCTGTTCGCGAAGATCAAGGCGGTCTACGACGGCCGCACCAAGGCGAAGCTGACGCCGGAGCAGCAGCGCCTCGTCGAGACGCACTACACGAACTTCGCCCGCCGCGGCGCCGCGCTCGGCAAGAAGGAGAAGGCGCGCCTCGCCGAGATCAACCAGCGGCTCGCGAGCCTGTTCACGACGTTCACGCAGAACCAGCTTGCCGACGAGGAGAACTACACCGTCGTCATCGACAAGGAAGCCGACCTCGAGGGTCTGCCCGAGTCGATCCGCGCCGCGATGAAGCAGAGCGCCGAGGGCAAGAAGCTCAAAGGCAAGTGGGTCGTCGAGAACACGCGGTCGTCCGCCGAGCCGTTCCTCACCTACGCGTCGCGCCGCGAGCTCCGCGAGAAGGTGTGGCGCATGTGGACGACTCGCGGCGACAACGCGGGCGAGCACGACAACAAGCCGATCATCACCGAGATCCTCGCGCTGCGCGCCGAGCGCGCGAAGCTGCTCGGCTTCAAGACGCACGCACACTGGATCATCGACGACAACATGGCCAAGACGCCCGACGCGGCGATGGGCCTGATGATGAAGGTGTGGAAGGCGGCCGTCGCGCGCGTGCACGAGGAAGTCGCCGACATGCAGAAGCTCGCCGACTCCGAGAAGGCGAACCTCAAGATCGAGCCGTGGGACTACCGCTACTACGCGGAGAAGGTCCGCAAGGCGAAGTACGACCTCGATCAGGACGAGGTGAAGAACTACCTCCAGCTCGACAAGCTGCGCGAGG
>JABFXX010000091.1 GCA_013368795.1 Kofleriaceae bacterium | reverse complement strand
GGCCGCGCAGCCGTCGGTCGTCGTCGAGGCGCCCCGCCGCCGCACCGGGACGCCCGAGGTGGGCGTGCCCGTGCCCGAGCTGTCGCCGGTCGCCGGTCAGATCGAGCCGCGTCGCGCGAAGGAGCCGAGCGGGCCGGTCGCCGCGCCAGCGTCGGGCCGTGCACGCCGCGCGTCGTCCTCGGCGGGGATGAGCGCGCCGGCCGATAGCTCGTCGTGGTTCGACGATGGCGAGCAGGCGTCGCGCGAGGCCGATCGCATCCGCTCGCGCAAGTCGAAGTCGCCGAGCTCGACGGACCTGTCGCTCTACGACGAGCCGGCGATGCGCAGGCGCTGGCCGCTGCTCGTCGGTGGCCTCGTCGCCGTCGGTGCGCTCGTCGGCACGATCGCGTTCGCGATGTCGCGCGGCGAGGACAACAAGAAGCCCGTCGAGACCGCGGCCGCGACGCCGCCACCGCCGCCGGTGACGAACGTACCTCCCAGCGAGATCATCAACACCGACACGCCGGCTCCGCCGCCGCCGTCGGAGACCGTCGCCGAGACGAAGACGACGCCGACGAAGAAGTCGACGCCGGAGCCGACCGCGTCGCGCGTGACCACGCCGAAGACGACGACGCCCAAGGAGACGACCACGACGACGCCGAAGACGACATCGCCTAATACGAACGTCGATCCCGAGGACACCGCGGGCCGCCGCCCCGGTGGCGACTGGTTCTCGAGCACGACGCCGGGGAACACGACGCCGACCAACACGACGCCGACGAACACGACCCCGACGAACACGACCCCGACGAACACGACCCCGACCAACACGACGCCGACACCGACGGGCGTCAGCGGCGCCGAAGGTCCGCTCGATCCGTATGGCGCGGATCCGGCTGCTGCCTCGGCCGACGCATCGGGGCCGGAGAAGAAGGCGGACTTCTTCGCCAACCTCGGTCAGCAGCGGCTCGCGAGCAACGACACGACGGGCGCTGCCGCGAACTTCTCGAAGGCGCTCGAGATCGATCCGAAGAACGTCGTCTCGACGATCGGGATGGGCGAGATCGCCCTACGTCAGGGACTGTTCGGCGACGCGATCGCGCACCTCAAGAAGGCGGTCAAGCTCGCCCCGAAGAGCTCGCGGGTGTTCACGCTGCTCGGCGAGGCGTATCTCAACAGCGGCAACAACTCGGTTGCGGCCGACAACTTCAAGAAGGCACTGCAGCTCGATCCGGAGAACGCACGCGCGCGCGATGGCTACAACGAAGCCTCGAGCAAGGTGCCTCCTCCGACCGACGAGTGACGTACGCCCGGTCCCCGACCGGCGAATGCAGCGGCTCGACCACGAGAAGGCACTACCGCTCGATCCGGAGAGCCACGCCCGCGCGATGGCTACAACGAAGCCTCGAGCAAGGTGCCTCCTCCGACCGACGAGTGACGTGCGGTTCCCCCGCGAGGGGAACCCTCGGCCCTTGTGTCGCGGTTCCTTGCTGCGCGGCGGACTGCGATCGATCGATGCGCCCGGTCCCCCCGACCGGTTCTGCTAGCGGCGGCCCTTCTTGGGCTGCTTGCGCTCGGGCGCGTCGGCCTTGACCGGCGCGACCCACGAGGACGGTGAGCCCTGGTGCGCGACACCGAGGCGAATGCGGCGGCTCGACCACGAGATCTTGGGACGCTTGCTGCCGAGGTGCATGAGTCTAGGCTCGGGCCTCGGATCCACGTCCGCAACTTTTAGAGAGCACGTTCGTGCGCGGGAGAGATCTCCCTCTTTCGTGAGATGATGTCACCTACATGTTTCACGTGTTCGTCGAGGGAGCGACGGACGGTTCGCCTGCGGGGCTGCAGCGCCTCGCGGATGCGATGTCCGCGCACTACGGCATTCCGGCGCCCGATCTGATGGCGCGGCTGTCGAAGGGTCGCTTTCGCGTCAAGGGCAACACCGATCGCGCGACCGCCGACAGCTACGTTCGCGACCTGACGCGACTCGGTGCGCGCTGCACGATCGAAGAAGCACAGCCGGCGCAGCGCCTGACTCCGACGCCGTTCCCCGCGATGCAGCCGAAGGCGCCACCCGCGCCGACGACGCCGCCGCAGCGCACGAGCTCGCCGGCGATTCCCGGCGGCCAGCAGTATCAGAGCGGCCTCGCCGCCGCGTTCTCCGGCGAGCAACCGGTCGCGAGCCTGGGCGCGCTCGAGGGCGACAACATCCCGCTGTCGCTGTCGTCCGTCGACGGCGCCGACGACAGGAGCGCACCGGTCAGCACGAGCTCGTTCGGTCCTCCGCCGGATGGCGGCATGTCGGCGAGCATCGGTCCGCCGGCCGCGAAGCCGAAGACCGACAAGATCGCGAAGCAGAAGCCGAAGGACGAGCCGCTCGACATGTTCGCGCCGCCCGACGCGCAGGAGGCGGCATTCTCGGTCGACATCGCCGACGACGAGAAGGATTTCAGCGCGCGCAAGCGTGCGAGCACGCCGCCGGCGAACGTGCCGGTCGCGCCGCAACCCGAGCCGACGCAGCCGCTGCCGCGCGCGTCGACGCCAGCGATGCGCAAGTCGGCGCCGTCGATCCAGCCGGCGAACGAACCGATCGCGCCCGCGCCCGCGCCGAAGAAGAGCGGGCTCGCAAATCCCGACCATCGCTTCATCGCCGGCGTCCTGCTGGCGCTCGGGCTCGGCTTCGTGCCGGCGCACTTCGTCGGCAAGATGCGCGAGGAGTCCGCGTACGAGGCGATCGATCGCAAGGTGATCGCCGCGCAGCAGCTCGCCGAGACGCCGGAGCAGTACGCGCTGCTCGACAAGATGCGCGCGGATCAGCTCGCGAAGAAGTACAGCGAGAAGCGCAACGCCGCGATCATCGCGATCCTCGTCTGGGCGGTCGTCGCCGGCGGGGTCGCGTTCGTGTGGTTCAAGAAGATCGACTGGGAACGCTTCGACTAGAGCCCGTAGGCCGTAGAGCTTCGCTCTACGTCTGCGGCCTCCTTCTACGATCGGCTCGCGTGGCGCTCGCCTACACGGAGGCGGGATCGCAAGCTCGCCCTAAGCGTCTTCACGGGCGCGCTGCGCGGCCTCTGCCTTCTCGCGCTTCCGCGTGATGTTCCACGCGAGCACGATCGACAGGTTGTAGAGAACGATCATCGGCGTCGCCATCAGGATCTGCGAGACGACGTCGGGCGACGGCGTCAGGATCGCGCCGACGATGAATGCGATCACGACAAACCAGCGGTTGAACTTCCACAGCCCGCGGTGCGTGACCATACCGATCATCGCGAGGAAGTAGATGAGCAGCGGCAGCTCGAACACCGCGCCGAACGCGAGCATCATGTCGCGCGTCAGGTCGAGGTACTCCTTCATCAGGAGCTGCGGCGTCAGGTCCTTGTCGGCATAGCCCATCAAGAACCCGTAGAGGCCGTCGAGGACGAAGTAGTAGCAAAACAGCGCGCCGGCGCAGAAGAACACCGCCGAGAACACGGCGAACGAGATCGTGACCCGTCGCTCGCGCTTGTAGAGGCCGGGCGCGATGAACTTCCACAGCTGGTAGAAGATGAACGGCGAGGCGGCGAACACGCCGGCCCACATCGCGATCGACATGTTCACCCAGAACGGCTCGGTCGGACTGCCGTACACGAGGTGAAACGGACCGAGCTTCTTCACGTCCCAGACGCGCTGGAGCGGAACGTTGAGCCAGTCGAAGATCTGGTCGGCGTAGTACCAGCAGACACCGGCCGCCACGAGGAAGAAGAGGGCTGCGTTGCGCACGCGATCGCGGAGCTCCGCGAGGTGCGAGAGGAACGGCATGCGGCCGCCCTCGAGCTCCGCGTCGCGCGAGCCCTGATCGTCGTCGTCGTCGTCGCGAGGCTGCGTCGCTGTCTTAGCCATGTTTCTCGGGCTCGCCCTTCGCCACGATACCGGGCGCAGGCTTGATCATCGCGGCAAGCTCGCCGTCGTCGGTCTCGGTCTTGACGTCGGGATCGGGCTCGCCGGCCAGCTCGGGCAGCGTGACGTGCTGCTTCGGCTCCTCGGCACCATTCGCCTCGCCGGCGGCAAGCTGCCCGGCGACATCGGGCGGCGGCAGGGCAGGCTCGGCAGCCTCCGGCTCGACGCTCTCGAGCTTCGGCGGCTCCTTGCGAACGGGCGGACGCGCCGGCGGATCCTCGCCGCGCAGTGCGCTCTTGAGGTCGCGGATCGCGCCGCCGATCTGCTCGTCGCTCTCGATCTGGTTCTGGAGCGCGCGCGACTGCTTCTTCAGATCGCGAATGCCCTTGCTGATCGTCTTGGCGGCGTCTGGAAGTTTGTCGGGCCCCAGAAACAGGAGCGCGATCACCAAGATCACGAGGATCTCGCTGCCGCCGATACCGAACATGCCGGGGCAGCATAGCACTCACCGGGGGCGATGGTCGGGGCTAGAACTCGCGTGATGTGCGGCCGAAATCCGTCGGAGATGTTCCGGGTTGGCCGGCCGTGTCCGTCGGAGCGGTGCCCTCACGGAACCATAGCGCCAGCCCGGGCGCGCCGGGTGCGGCAAGAAGTCCGCTCTCGCGATCGATCGTCCGCTGCTCCATCCCTGGAGGCGGCTCACCGGGCAGGTCGACCGCGGGGCGATCTGCCTCGGCGGCGCGGATCGCCCGCTGCCAGAGTGGCAACGCGGCATGCGCGCCGTCGCCGTGGCGGCCGAGCTTCGTCGACGGATCGTCGAAGCCGATCCACACGGCGCCGAGCACGCGGCCGGTGAATCCGACGAACCACGCGTCGGTGTTGTCGTTCGTCGTGCCGGTCTTGCCCGCGGCGGGACGGCCGAGCGAGCGCGCGGCACTCGCGGTCCCTCGCTCGACGACGGCGCGCATCATGTCCTCGAGCTGGAACGCGACGGCCTCCTCGACGATCGATCCGCCGTCGCTCTGCGTGCGCTCCGCGGGATCCTTGCCGGCGAGCGCGGCGATCCTGTCCAGGCGATTTGCCGGATCGAGCGAGGGATCCTCGGGAACGCTCGCATCGAACAGGACCTCGCGGCCGCGCCGCACGCGCACCGCGAGCCTCGGCGCGATCGCCCAGCCCCGGCGGGCGACGATCGCGTAGACGCGCGCGAGCTCGATCGGCTTCACGCACGATGCGCCGAGCGCCATCGGTCGGACCTCGGCGAGCGGCGTCGTGATGCCGAGCCGGCGCGCGAGGTCGATGACATCGGGCGCGCCGACGCGATCGAACACGTCGATCGCTGGTGCGTTGAGCGACGACGCGAACGCGTCCTGCGCCAGCACGATGCCGCGGAATCGATCGCCCGACTTCGGCTTCCAGTGCGTGTTCGTCGCCTCGTCGTACTCGGCGACCGGCGCGTCGCGCAGCGCGGTGCCCGGTGTGATCGCGCCGCTCTCGAGGGCGGCGCCGTAGACGAGCGGCTTCCACGCCGAGCCCGGCTGGCGGCAGCTCTGCAGCACGCGATCGAACTTGTCGCCCTCCCACGCGCGCCCGCCGACGATCGCCTCGACGTAGCCGGTGCGGTGATCCCAGACGAGCGCGGCGATCTGCGGCGTCTTGTCGTCCTGCTTCCACTGCGCGGCGTGCGCGATCGCGTCCTCCTGGACCTGCGTGCCGAGCGCGGGCAATGCCGCGGTCTCGACGACGAGCCCGCCGCGCGCGATGTCGTCGGGGAACGCGCCGGCGACGAGCTGACGAACCGCCTCGGTGTACCAGGGCACGCGCGTGCCGTAGGTCGCCATCGGCCGGCGGACCGCGATCGGTGTCGTCACCGCGTTCGCGCGCGTCGCCTCGTCGATGAGACCGGCGCGTGTCATGCGCGCGAGGACCTCGTCGCGCCGCGCCTTCGCAGCCTCGGGATGATGAAACGGATCGAGCCGGCTCGGCGCCTGGATGAGCCCCGCGAGCAGCGCGGCCTCGGCCAGATCGAGCTCGCCGACGGGACGATCGAAGTACGCGCGCGCCGCCGCCGCCATGCCGTACGCGCCCTGACCGAGGAACACGAAATCGAGATAGACCTCGAGGATCTGGCGCTTGGTCCACCGCCGCTCGAGCGCGCGTGCGAGCAGCGCCTCGCGAACCTTGCGGCGCGCGCTGCGCTCCTTGCCGATCTCCTCGGGGAGGAGATTTCGCGCGACCTGCTGCGTGATCGTCGACGCGCCTTGCTCGATGCGCTCGGCGCGATAGTTCGCCCACGCGGCGCGCACCATCGCGCGGTAGTCGACGCCGTGGTGCGAGAAGAAGCGGACGTCCTCGGCGGCGAGCACCGCCTGCACGAGGTGCGGCGGCAGCTCGTCGAGCGGGACGACGGTGCGATGACCGACGACGCGACCATCGCGAAACGGCAGCTCGGCGAGGCGCGTGCCGTCGGCCGCGACGATGTACGAGGTCTGATGCGCGTCTGCGAGCCACGCGTCGAGATCGGGGACCGCTGGTAGATCGCGTGCCCAGCTGCGCAGCGTCGTCGCGACCCACAGGCCGCCGACGATCGGCACCGCGAGCGCGAGCCACAGGATCGCCAGGATCGGCAACCGCCACCACCAGCCACCGTCGCGGCGATTGGCGATGACGACCTGGTTCATGGTGCGAACAATGCCATCTGGTGAGGCGGCCCGAGCACGCGGGCCCGCGGGCCGAGCTTGTCGACGATGGCCTCGGCGCACGCGCCGGTGACGAACACGTCCTTCGCGCGCGATTGCTCGATCCAGCCGAGCAGCTGCTCGCGTCCGGCGACGAACGGCCACGCGAAGCCCGCGTCCCAGCCGCTCTGCTGATCGAGCGCGCGGCCCGACACGAGCGCGGTCATCGCCTTTGCACCCTCGGCGAGCTTCACGCGATCCGTCTCGAGCCGGATCGTCGCGGCCGGCTCCTTGCCGGGCGAACGGATCGCCGGGATCTTCACGCCCCGTGTTCCCCGTGTCGTCGCGGCCGCTGCTCCGCCGGGGACCGAGCCGATGCGCAGCGCCGCATCGCGCAGCGTGCGCGATCCGGCGACGACGAGCTCCTCTGCCGCGAGCCGCGCCGCGACCTCGATGCCATCGAGCACGGTGTCGACGACGAGCACGGGCGTCTTGCCGGCGGCGAGCTGCGCGCGCACCCACGCGACGAGCTTGCCGGCGACATCGTCGACGGGCGGGAACTTGTGCTTCACCTCGCCAAACGGTGCCGCGACGACGACCGCTTCGCACGCGCGAACTTCTGCGGCCTCCGTCGGATTCACCGTGCGGATCGCGCCGGCGTAGAGCACGGTGCGGCCGCCGCCGTCGACATGCAGCGCCGCCGCGCCGAGCCCTCGCCCCGACGGGATGAGCTCGAGCCGCAGCGTGCCGAGCGTGAAGGGCCTGTGCACGGGCACCGCGAGATGACCGGTCTCGCGCGCGACCAGCGCGAGCGTGATCGGCGTGCCGATCAGCTGACCGTGGCCTGCGCGGCCGACCCGATCGGCGGACGATACGAAGCAGACGTCACGTCTACGCCGGGCGTCGCACCAGATCGGTGTCCCGGTCAGATGAACACCGTCGCGCCACGTAACCGGCGCGATCGGAGCAGGCCTCTTACTGCGTGCCACGTCCCACGGTGACACTCACCAAGCATGTTCGCAACTTAGCAGCGTGAGAACGATGCCCTGCGTCCGATCGCCGCGGCTCAGTCCGGCTCGACGAGCGCGTTCTTGTCGAGCATGTCCTCGAGCTCGCCGATCACGTCGTGGAGCTGCGCGCGCTGCGCGTCATCGACGTCGAACACGATTCCCATGCCGGGCGCCTCTTCGTCATGCGGCAGGATCGTGTGCGAGACCTTGCCCATCAGCGACAGCGGCTCGGCCTTGCCCGGCACGGTCACGAGCATGTGGACCTGGGACGTCTCCGGCAACGGCTTGCTGGTGAACAGGAACAGGCCCTCTTCGTTGATGTCCTTCGTGAACGTGTTCTCCGGTCCCTCGACCGCGCCGTACGTCACCTCGAGCCGGATCGGCAGGCGCCGCTTCTCGCGCAGGTTGAGCAGGCCGCCGCGGACGAAGCCGTTCAGGTAGTTGATCTTCTCGCGCTCGGTTCCGGCGAGTGCGACGACGAGGCCGGCCGGCTCGTCTCGCATGCCGACGACCGAGCCGCGCAGCGTGACGAGCCAGCCACCGACGTCGAGGTCGATGCGCAGCGCGGTGCCGTTGTCGAGGTTCTCGTCGGTCGGCACGAACACCGTCCAGTCGCGCGGATCGAAGATCTTGATCCACTCCGAATGGCTGCCGAGCCGCAGCTCGAAGCGAACAACACCCACGCCGTTATCGTAAACCAGCGCGGGCCTGTGCGGGGGACGACGTGCGTTCGCTACTGGATCGCGATGCGCACCGTCAGGGCCCGCTTCGCCCGGATGACCTGCACCGTCGACGACGACGTGGTCCACGCCCGCGCGTAGAGGTCGGCGGCGTCGTCGATCGTGCGCAGCGGCCTACCGTCGACGATCGTGATCACGTCGCCGACCGCGAAGCCCGCCTTCGCGAGCAGCGAGCCCGGTTGCACGGCGTCGATGCGCAGACCGGTCGGCGTGAACGACGCGCGGAACGACGTCGACAGCTGGCCGAAGTCACCGAGCGCAGCATCGACCTCGTTGCGGCGGAGTGCGGCGACGATCGGCGTCACCGCGTACTTCGAGGAGCTCTTCGAAGAGTAGGAGCTAGCGGAGGAAGTCGTGGGCGCAGGCGGCGCCGCCGTCTCGGGCGCCTCCACAGCGCCAACGGCTTCGACGAACGCGGCGATTCCCGGGTCCAGCTCGCTCGTATCGGGATAGACGGATTCCGCCGACGCCGGCTGCAGCTCGTTCCCGTCGGGGTACGCGGAGTCCGCCGGCTCCAGCGCGTTTTCGTCGGGATAGACGGAGTCCGCCGATGCCACGGCAGGCGCGGCGGCGACGGGAGCCGAAGCAATCGCCGTGGGGGCGACAGCTGCGGGAGCAACGGCTGCGGGAGCAACGGCCGCGGGAGCACCGGCTGCGGGAGCACC
>JABFXX010000063.1 GCA_013368795.1 Kofleriaceae bacterium | reverse complement strand
TTGTTCGCGAGAATGAACAGCCCGGTCGTCGCCGCGATCGCGATCGCCGCGCCCCACTCGGCGCGCTGGATGCCGCGAAACGACGGCCGCCGCACGCTGTACAAGAGCAGCGCTGCGAACGCCGAGCGCGCCGACCAGATCGCGCCGGGCGACCAGTCGACGAGCTTGATCAGCACGCCGCCGGTGCTCCACAGGACGCCGCACAGCGCCAAGAGCATCAGCGCACGGCGATGTTCGGTCACCGCGCCAATGTAGATCATCGAGCACTCGGAGCGAGCGTCAGGTCAGCGCGAGAGAATTGCTGACGCGATCGCGGCGGCGAGCTCGGCGCGCGTGCGGGTCGTCAGCGGCGTGACGAGCAGCGTGCCGTCTTCATGCGCGAGCACCCAGCGCTCCGGCGATAGCGCGACGCCGGCCTGCACGCCGTGGTCGACCTCGACGGTCGCGCGGTCGCCGTGGGTGCGCTCGACGGCGGACGCCCGGGTGGTCGCGTGAACGTCGCCGCCGGCATCGATCACGAGCGCGGTCGCGGACGAGGCGAGCACGCTCGTCGTCGCGGCGCCGCCTGCGAGCGGGACGCGGATGACCTTGTTGTCACGCCCGGCGGAGACGGCGAACCGGCTGTCGATCGCGAACGCGGTGATCGCGCCGGTGTGTTGCGCGAGCACCTGCGACGCGCCGAGCGCGCCATCGTGCACCGGCCACGCGACGACCGCGCCGTCGTTGCCGGCCGCGAGCACGCGGTCTCCGCTCGGCGTGAACTCGACGAAGTGCGTGTCGCCGCGCAGGCCACCGGCGCTCGCCGCGGCGACGAACCCGTCGCCGTTGCGCCGCCACAGCCGGAGCGTGCGGTCCTGGCCACCCGAGGCGAGCAGGGTGCCCGTCGTGTCGAACGCGAGCGAGTCGCTGCCGCCTTCGTGACCCGCGAGCTCGCCCGCGGGCGCACCGGTCGCGGTGAATAGCCGGATCGGACCTGCATTGGATGTGACGGCGACCCGGCCCTTGCTCGTCGCGATCGCGGTGACCACGCCGCCGACGTTGTTCGTCACGGGCGCGGGCAGCCACCACGTGACGTCGCCCTCGGCGGTGCCGGTGACAACGGTACCGTCGACGATCGCGAGCTCGGTGACGCGACCCTTCTGCACGCCGAGCCGGCTGCGCGTGCCGTCGGCGAGCGTCCACGCGAGCACGGTGCCGTCGGCATCGATCGCGGCGAGGTGAATGCCGTCGGTGGCGAGCCGAGAGATCGCGCGATCGGTGTGAAGCAGGGCAGGGCTCGGCGACTCGAGCTGCCATCGCCGCACGACGCCTTCGCTATCCGAGGACAGGAGTGCGCTGCGCGTGAGCTCGACATGGCGAATGCGGCCGGTGTGGCCTCGCAGCTCGACCTCGCGGCCCTGCGCGAGATCGTGGAGCACGAGTGTGCCGTCGTCGCCGCCGTCGGCAAGCCAGCGGCCATCGGCGGAGACCGCGAGGCTGCGCACCTGCGAGCGGTGGAGGCCGATCTGCGTGACGGTTTCGCCGTCGACGCGCGAGACCGCGCCGCCGACGCCACCGAGCGCGAGCCATGCCGCGCCGCGCGCGAATGCCACGCGCTTGATCTTCTGCTTCGTCGCGACGACGGGCTCGGCGACGAGGCCGTCGCCATCGGTGTGCCAGCGATGGATGCCGCCGCTTGCATCGACGCCGATCGCACGGCTGCCGTCGGTCCATACTCCTTCGAGGTCGGCGCCGGCGCTGGTCGTGCGCAGCTGCCAGGTCCGCGTGTTCCACAGCCAGACCGCGCCCGCGTGGTCGCCGAGGATCAGCGCGCTGCCGTCGTCGGAAAACGCGACCGCACCGAGCGGCACCTTCGAGACAACGAGCTCGCGCGAGCCCGCGGACTTCGACCACACGCGCAGATGGCCGTGGTCGTCGCCGGTCGCGAGCCACGAGCCGTCGCCGGCCCATGCGAGATGCTGGACGTCACCGACGTGACCCGACAGCGTCGCGACGATCGCGCCATCCCGCGCGACGACATACGCCTCGCCCTGATCGCCGCCGACCGCGATCAGCGTGCCGTCGGGCGACGGTCTCGCGGCGTGAAACCGGCCGCGCTTCGCGGTGACGAGCGTCCGCGGCTCGAACGCGGGTGGCTCCCACACGACCGCGCGGCCGTCGTAGCCCGCCGTCACGAATGCGTCGCTGCCCGGCAGCGCCTCGACCCAGTGCACCTCGTCGGTGTGGCCGTGGAGGACGTTCGTCGCGACCCCGCGTGCGAGCGCCTCGTCGAGGATCGCCGATGCACCGGCGACGTCGTCGTCGGTCGCTCGCGGCGTGAGCGTGCCGAGCCAGGCGAGCGCCTCGGTCGGATCTCGATCGAGCACGGCGCGCGCCTGCTTGAGGACGAGCTGGTTCGTGCGCCGCTCGAGGTCCTCGCGCGCGGTCTCCGCGACGCTGCGCGCATGCTCGGCGGTCTGCCGGGCGCTGCGCGCGTCGAGCCACAGCACGGTGATCACCGTCGCGAACGTCGCCGTCGCGAGCGCCGCCGCCGCGATCGCCGATGCGACGAGCGGCCGCCGCTTGATGAACCGCCGCGTTCGCTCGAGTACGCCGGGGGTGCGCACCGAGACCGGCGCACCGTCGAGATAGCGCCGGATATCGTCGGCGAGCGCGGCCGCCGACTGATAGCGATCCGCCGGGTCCTTCGCGAGCGCCTTGTCCGCGATCGCCTCGAGGTCGCCGCGCAATGCTGGGTCGTGCCGGCCGAGCGGCACGATCGGATCGTCGCAGATGATCCGCGTGACCGCCGGCAGCGGCAGCTCGCGGAGGTCGTGCGGCAGCTCGCCCGACAGGAGCTCGTACAGGATCACGCCGAGCGTGTAGACGTCGGAGCGCGCGTCGACGGCGTCGGGGCGCAGCCCGGCCTGCTCGGGGCTCATGTACATCGGCGTGCCGACGAGGTCGCCGGCGCGCGTATCGCCCGGTGTCGAGCCATCGTCGCTCGCCAGGCGCGCGACGCCGAAGTCGAGCACGACGACGCGGCGGTCGCCGCGGACCATCACGTTCGACGGCTTGAGGTCGCGGTGGATCACGCCCTTCACGTGCGCGTGGTGCACGGCATCGCAGATCGCGAGGAACAGGCGCAGCCGCTCGTCGCGGCCGAGCTTCTTCACGAACCCGTCGAGCGTCGTGCCCTCGACGTGCTCCATGACGAGGTACGGCTGGCCATCCGCGTCGCCTGCCTCGAGCACGCGCGCGATGCCGGGATGATCGAGGCGCGCCATGATCTGCGCCTCGGCCTTGAACCGGACGAGCGCATTGGCCGACCGTGCGAACAGCACCTTGATCGCGACGCGCCGCCGCGGCTCGTCCTGCTCGGCGGCGTACACCGTGCCCATGCCGCCTTCGCCGATGATGTCGTGGACGCGATAGCCGGCGATCCGCGGCGCACCCGGCGGATGCTTCGACGGCGGTCCCAGGTCGACCGTCTCGGCGAGCCCACCCGTCGCGAGCGCACGCCGCCTCGCGCTCGCGGCCTTCGCGTCAACGTCGAGCAGGGCGCCGAGCTCGTCGGCGAGCGCCGGATCCGACGCTCGCACGCGCGCCACGAACACGGCCTGCGCCTCGGGGGCGAGCTCGATCGCTTCGGCGAACAGCTCCGTCAGGCGGTCGTGGCTCGTGCTCACCTGCACCGCATCTTGCCACCGAGCCTGGCTAAGATGCGCGAGTGCAGCATCACGCGCTCGACCTCGCCACCGCAAACCCGCAGGCGAAGCTGCCGTGCCCGGTCTGCGCGACGACCGTGAAGGCCGAAAACCTCGCCGGCCACGTCGCCAAGGTGCACGCGGATGCGCCGCCACCCGACGGCAAGGGCAAGCGCTGGGGCTTTCTGCCAGCGCGGCTCTCGGTCGAAGACGGCGCGGTCGTGATGCGGACGCTGCTCTCGACGCGGCGCGTGCCGCTGGCCGGCGCAACCGTCGAGGTCGGCGGGCTCGTCACGTCGCGGCCCGATCCGACGATGACCTCGTACGCCGACGAGATGAACGTCCCGCACGACACGGTGCGCACCGGCTGGTACCTGCGCCTCGGCGACCGCCTGACGATCGGCTGTCGCACGACCGCGAACGTCAAGGAGCACTGGAGCGGCTGGATGCAGGGGCCGCGGCGGCGCTCCTGCGACGTCGTCGCGCCGCGGCGCATCGTCGTCGAGATCGAGTACGCGCTCGCCGCGGCCGGCGTACTCTCGGCGCGCTAGGACTTCTTCGGCGGCCGGCTGCGATCGACGGTGCCCTTCAGCGCCTTGCCGGGATTCGCCGAGTAAAGCCCGTCGTTCGAGTTGCTGTTGCGAAGCGTCGTCCACGAGATGAGCTTCTCGAGCTTGTCCTCGCCGCAGGCTTCGCACTTCACGAGGTCGGGGTCGTTCATACTCTGCACGATCTCGAACTCGCGCTGACACGCGTTGCACCGGTACTCGTACGTCGGCATCGCCGAAACGATCGCGCCTCGTGGCGCCGACGTCAACGGTCAGGCTACTTCACGAGTGCGTGGTAGCGCTTGTCGCACACCACCACGTAGACCTTCTGCTCGCCTTCTCCGTACGACTTGTTCGTGAACATTCCGGACGAGGCGACCATGACGATCTTGCGCTTGATGAGCCGCGCGAGCTTGTCGAAGCGCTTGTCTTCCGACCATGACGTGGGTGCCTCCTTCTGGAGCTCTTCGATCGTCTTCGATGTGAACTGGCTGACCGCCGCGCACACCGTGTCCTCGTGTTGACTCTCGATCATGCTGTAGCCACTCATGGTCTTGCCGAACTTCGGGCCCAGCTGTGGTTTCTTGTGCTCCGAGCGCGTCGGGCTCACCGCCTGATACAGCGCCTCGAGCTTCTGCGGTGCCTTCTCGAGCTGCTGGCCGTCGACGAGCGGCGTGAGACCGTTCATGTCCTCGTGGCCCTTGCGCGCGAACTCGAGGAAGCGATCCTTCGCGTGTGCGAACACCTGATACGACGGCGTGTTGAACGCCGGCGACGAGGTGTCCTTGCCGAGGTAGTTTCGACCCGGGTGGTCGGGACGGGGAGGGAGGTCGGTCGACTCGACCTTGCTCGTCGACGGCACGATCTCGGACTTCGAATCGTTCGTCGACTCGCTCTTCGGAGCGTCCTGCTGGCTCTGTGGCTGCGACAGCGTCGCGGCGCCGAGGTGCTCGAGCTCCATCTCGAGGTTGTAGATGTGGTGGTACTTGCCTTCGAGGTCCTCGTGGACGTTCGCGCCGGAGTCCTTCTGGAAGTCTTCGAACGTTCGACCGACCGTGTGGTCGCACGACAGCTCGATATTGATCGTGCGCCCGTCCTTCTTCGCCTCGAGGCGGAACTTCGTGCGATGGCCCTGAAGGACGAGGCGGTACGCGAGGTCGGAGAAGTCGATCTTGCCTTCCTGCTTGGCCTCGGTCGTCTTGTTGGCCTCGATGGCGCCCATGTTCCACGGGTCGTCACCTTTGAGACCGGCGCCCAGGTACCCGCCGATCTGCTCGGGCGTTGCCTCGGGATTGAGGTCGAAGCCGACTTCGTGGCGGCGGTAGACGTCGGATGAGCCGCCACTGGTGTCGTACCCGCCGTCCTCGTGATTGACGACCTTGCCGACGTTGTGACCCTCGCCGGTCTTCACGTTCAGCTTGGTCGCCTTGTCGGTGCTGCGACGACGGATGCCGACGCCCGACCGCAGCGCCGTGTGGCGGCGATCGTCCATGTACTTGTCGGTGAACAGCATCGGGTCGCCGCCGTTCTCCTTGTGGATCGACCAATCGAACTGCGCGAGCAGCGGGTTGCTCTGCATGATCTCGTTGACGCGCGCGGGCGCCGCACTGAGCGCCGCGAGCATCGACACGAGCTCCTTCAGCACGCCCTTGCTCGAGAGCTTGAGCGTCGCCTCGTTCTCGATGCGGGTCGCGAGCGCGAAGTCCTTGCCCGGGGCGCGCAGCGGACTCACCTCCGGATGCTGCTGCTCGTAGTTCTCGGGGAACGGGCGCACGATGTTCGGGCTGGGGTTCGCGCCGAGCGGACGCTGCCAAACCTCCTCGGGCGTCGCCCACTGGCCCTCCTCGACGCCGGCCTTGCCCTTGATCTTGTCGAGGTTGATCCGAGCCTGGCCGAGCTCGTTCTTGTACACGCCCCAGCCGTGGTACTGGCGCTGCTTGCCGTATGCGTCGACCGACTCCTTATCGGTCGCGACCGTCGGACCGTTGTCGTCGTAGAACACCTTCATTCCGACCGCGATCGTGCTGCTCGTCGTCAGTGGACCGCCCTGCACGAACTTGCGCGGAATCTTCATCTCGATCGTTCGATCGACGCCGGATTCGCCTCTGCCATGCGCGCCGAGACCCTGGAAGCCCGAGCGGAATCCGTACTTCGCGAACCGCGCCTCGGTCTGCATCGCGTCCGGATCCCAGGATGGGTTGTTCCACTGCGCTTCATCCGTGTACGAAACCTTGGTCTCGTACAGCGTCTCCGTCGGTTTGACCGGAAACCGCACGTCGAATGCAGCGCGGTCGTACTTGTTCTTGGTGTGGAGCGTCCACCGCGCGTAAACATGATGATCGTCGACGTCGTAGGCCTCCGGCGGCGAGAACTTGGACTGTTCGTGCGGGCCGGTGTTCATGTCGTCGCGGTCGGCGTTCGGCGACTCGTGGAACGAGTCGATATCGATCAGCCGGGCCGGGAACGCTTCGATGACGTCCGGGCCGACCTGGACGCGCACCGTCTCATCCTTGCTGGCGCGCTGGCGCAAGAGGTCTCGGGTCACCACTGTCCCGCTGCCCTTGTCGTTCAGCACGATCAGCATCTGCTTGGCCTCGACGCCGTACTTGCCGAGCTCCTGGCTTGCGCCCGCGAACGCGGGACCGCGCAGCGATAACCCCGCTCGCGGGGCAACGCCCGCGACGCTGACCGTCTCGCCGCGCGCGACGCGGGCCGCGATGGCATCGGCTTCATGCTCGGCGGCATCGGATGACGACGACATCGCGTCGCCGGACGGTGTGCCGTGGCGGCGAGCCTGCACGACGTGAACGAGCTCGTGCGCGACGAGATCGACAGACGGGGCTGCGCTCGCGAATGCGATCTGGTTGCCGCGCGCGATCGCTTCGGGGCCGAGCTCGGCTATCTCGGGCCGCCCGAGATAGGCACGGACGTCGCTGAAGTCGGTGCCGAACGCGGTCTCCATCTGGCGGCGGAACGGAACGTCGACGGCGCCTGATTCTGTGGCGGCCGCGAACCGGTCGCCAGGGGTGGAATTTGCGTCATTTCGCACGGTTGCGGTGGCGGTCGGCGACTTGCGCTGATGCTCCATACCCGGACCCACGCGATCGCGAACGAAACCCTGCAGGGTTTTCCCCGCGACTGCGTTCGTCGGGTCATGAACGCCAGCCATCCCGGGACCGTGGTCGCCCCGTCCGCCCAGAGTCAGGTCGCGCTGTCTGCCGACGGCCGCCACACGCTGGTGATCGCGGGCGGCGTCGCGTCACTCGACGGCGTACATCTGGCCGACGGCTCGATCGCAGGCGCGCTGGTCGACGGTGCAGTGTGGCTCGTGCGCGACGGCGAGGTCGCACGCTGGGACCTCACGGGCGCCGCGATCGGTGCACCGGTCGCGGTCGACGTCGGCACGGGCGATGTCGTTCAGGTGTCGGCAACCCGGATCGGCGCACGCGAGTTGCTCATCGAGACGGCGCGCGCAGCGATGATCGTCCGCGAGCGCGCGGGCGCACTGGTGGTCGACGGGCTCGGCGTGCGTACGGGCGATCGCCGCGTGTTGATCGCGGGGCGTGGCGCGCTCGATCGTCGCGGCCACGCGATCGGCGCCTACCAGCTGCCGGCGAATCTCGCGGAGGGTCGCGTGGTCTCGGGCGCGCTCGTGCTCGACGGCGCGGCGGTGACGCTCGAAATCGAGCACCGCGGTGGGCGCTCGCTTGTCGTGTACGACGCGCGGCGCGGTCAGATCCGCAACCGCGTGCGGCTGGGCGATGCAGTCGTGATGGCGACGACCGAGCGCCGCGGGCCTGTCGTGATCGGCAAGGACCGACACCTCGCGCTGCTCGATCTCAAGACCGGACAGTGCACGCACGAGCGGATCTTCGCGGCGCCGGTCGCGGCCGTCGCGGCATCGGCGAACGGCGAGCGCTTCATCGTCATCGATCGCACCGGCTCGGTGCTCGAGCTCACTGCGGGCTTGCGCGATGTCGCGGGCGGCACGAGCGATCACGAAGTTCGCCAGGAGCCCCTCGAGCCCGAGGTGGCCGAGCACGAGGTCGACGGCCAGGAGGGCGACGCCGAGTCCGAGCAGGCCGCTCCGCCGACCGAGGAGCGGCCTGCGCCGGTGGCGCTCGAGGTCGCGCCCGTCGAGGTCGCGCCGCTCCAGGTCGCGCCGGTGGTCGAGCCCCCGCTGCTCGCGCTGCGCCCGCGCGCCCGCGTCAGCGAGCTCTCTCACGACGAGCGCCACGCGTTCCTCGACGACGCGTTCGAGCTCGTCGCGTCGTGGTGCGCGATCGCGCTCTCCCGCGAGGACGCCGCCGCGCGCAGCCGCGAGACGAACGCGCTGGCTCGGTTCCAGCGCTGGGACCGCACGGTCACGCCGCTCTCCGAGATGGTCGATGACTTCGATCTGTCGCCGCTCGCCGCGATGACGCTGCTCGTCGCGGCCGCGCCGAAGATCTGGGGCGAGCTCGCGCGTCCGTACGGCGCGATCGCCGGCGACCCCGCGCGCCCGCTGGTCGACGAGATGCTCGTCGCCGCGCTCCTCGAGCTGCCGCGCACCGCGCGCCTCGACCTCGCGCGCGAGCTCGACGATCGCGCACCGCTCGTCCGCCACGGCCTCGTCTCGGTGGGTCGCGGAATTCGCCCGTTCGCCGCGCTCGATGTCCCCGACGTCGTCGTCCGCCGGCTCACCGGCGAGGCGTTCGACGACGCCGCTCGCCGTGAT
>JABFXX010000701.1 GCA_013368795.1 Kofleriaceae bacterium | reverse complement strand
GACGCTGGTCTCCAGCGCCCGGACGACACGGTCCGGCAACCAGACGCTCACTATGAAGTGGTGATCGCGTCGCGCACGGGAGGCGAGCTCGTGACGTCGTGTGGCCTTCCGATCCGCACCACGGGGCTCGCGTCACTCGAGCCGCGGGCGAGCGATACGGTGCTCGTTGCGGGTGGTGGCAAGGAACCGATCACGAGTGCCGTGCGTGACACGGCCCTGCTCCGCTGGCTCGCGAACGCCGCGACGATCGTGCGACGGATCGGCTCGGTCTGCTCCGGTGCGTTCGTGCTCGCCGCGGCCGGCCTCCTCGACGGCAAGCGTGCGGCGACTCACTGGTCCGCGTGCGATCAGCTCGCGAAGCGGTTCCCCTGCGTCGAGGTCGATCGCAATGCGATCTTCGTGGTCGACGGCAACCTCTGGACGTCGGCCGGCGTGACGACCGGCATCGACATGTCGCTCGCGATTGTCGAGGAGGACCTCGGCCGCGACGTCACCGACGCGATCGCCGCACAGCTCGTGCTCTACATGAGGCGACCGGGCTACCAGTCGCAGTGGAGCGACGCACTCGTCGCACGAGACGGCGCGGCAGCACTCGCGCCGGCGATCGCGTGGGCCCGCGCGAACCTCGCGAAGGCCGACCTCGAGACCGTCGCGCAGAAGGTGGGGCTGTCGCTGCGCACGTTCCATCGCCGCTGCCTCGAGCAGCTGGACACGACGCCGGCAAAGCTGATCGAGAAGCTCCGCGTCGAGCGAGCGCGCGATCTCGTCGAGAGCGGCGACCTGCCGGCGAAGACGTTGGCCGCGCAGTGCGGGTTCTCGTCGGCCGCGCAGATGAAGCGCGCATTCGAGCGCGAGCTCGGCTTCGGCCTCCGCGCGTACCGCCTACTGCATCGCGCCTGAAATGGGTCGGCTCCCGTTGTTGCGCGGATCGCGCAGAAATGGGGTCGGACCCGCTACTGCGCGAATCCGTTACACCGGCGAGCGCTCGCGTAGCCAGCGATCGGTCCTCCCGTTACACCGGCGAACGCTCGCCGAGCCAGCGATCGGTCTTCTCGGCGACGGTGACGAGCGAGTCAGAAATGGGGTCGGACCCCGTTACACGGGCGAGCGCTCGCGCAGCCAGCGATCGGTCTTCTCGGCAACGGTGACGAGCGTGTCGAAGATCTTCGACGAGACGGCCGAGCGCGGCCGTGTCGGGAAGAAGAACTCCTGGAACGCGTCCTGACCTTTGCGCGAGATCTGGAACAGGCCTTTGATCGACGCCGCATCGGCGCCGGTGCCCGGCTTCTCGGCACGCATGCGGCGCAGGATCTCGCGGTGGTACTTGAAGCCCTGCAGGTTCATCTCGCCCTGATCGATGCCGAGGTCGTCGAACGCGTGACGTAGCGTGATGCCACCGAACGTCATCTCGAGGTTCATCCGCGTCTGGAACCACCACAGCCGAAGCGCGTCGCGCTCGGTGAGACCGGAGAGGACGTCGGGCAGCGTCAGCACGCCGAGCCCGACATGCCGCGCTTCGTCGCGCTCGAAGTAATAGAGCAGCTCGGTGAGCACGGGCTCGAGCTTCGCCTCCGCGATCATGCGGAACATGACGACGGCCGTGCTTTCGACGAGCAGCTGCATGCCGACGACCTTGTGCATGAGGTTCTCGGTCTCGAGTAGCTCGACGAGCAGGCGTCGGCTCCAGCCCCCGAGGCGCTTGACCGGAATGCCGGCGCGCCACAGGTAGTCGCGCAGCACGTAGAAGTGGCGTGCCTCGTCGAAGACCTGGCTCGATGCGGCCATCTTGGCCGGCGTGTCCTCGAGCTTGACCGCGAGGTCGGCGCTGATCGACCACGCCGCGAGCTCGCCCCAGAGGAGCACGGACGCGACGCGCGCGAACGCCTCCTTCTTGTCCTCGGGAAAGTGAATGCCGCCGTGCTTGGCGGACAGCTCGTCGAGCGTGGTGCGGCCGTCCCAGGCCTGCTCGTGGCCCTTGTGATAGATGCGCGCGACCGTGCTCGTGCGCGCCTCGGCGAGGCCGACGATCGATGGATCGCCGAAGTCGTACGGCGGGAACTGCGTGCGCGGAGTGCGCGGCCGGAGCCAGCGTTCGGTGAGCGTCGCCATGTCCTGTCTCCTCGTCCTGGTGGTTCCTCGCTAATCGAGTCGCTATTCGTCCTCGCTATTCGTCCTTCAGCCGATGGGAGAGCGTGCCGACCGCGTGCAGCGCGGCCGCTTCCTTTGCCATCGCATCGAGATCGACGGGCGCGTCGCTGCGAAGCGCGGCGAGGCCGAGCTTCTCGATGCCACCGACGACCATGGTCGCGATCGCGCGCGGATCGAGCGGGCGCAGGTAGCCGGCGTCCATCGCGCGGCGGAGGTCCCGCTCGACGATGCCGATCAGCGCGTCGTCGATCTCCGCGAGGATCTTCTCGACCTCGACATCGAGGCCGACCGCCTCGCGAAGCAGGATGCGCAGCGTGTCGCCGTCCTCGAACACGACCGCGAGCACGCGGCGCAGCTGCTTGGCGGAGATCGCGACCGCGAGCGAGCGCGACACCGTCTCGGGTGGCGGGTAGAGATTCTCCGCCGCCATCTTCTCCATGAGCGCGCGAACGCGTTCGAGCGTCTCGCGCAGGATCGCGGTCAGCACCGACTGCTTGTTCGCGAAGTACTGGTAGAGCGTTCCGCGTCCGATCCCCGCCGCCGCGCAGATGTGGCTGACGTTGGCGGCGTGAAAGCCGCGCTCCGCGAAGACCCTCTTCGCACAGGCGAGGATCTGCCGCTGCCGGGCCTCGGAACGCATGTAACTCATCTCAAGTACTCGGAACTGACGTGTCAGTTCTAGCGCCGGGCCGCCGGGCACGCAAGGCCGAAAACCGCCGTAGGCGACTCGCCGATCACGGTAGACAGCGCGCGCGCCGCAACCGCGCGAATTCGCGGGCGAGACCTCGCGGCACGAGCGCTGCACTACGCGGCGCCATGAGTCAGAGCGAGCTCCAAACGATCACGATCGATCTCGAGAACGTTCGCGGCGGCTGCTGCGTGAACGTCAGCGTGAACGGTCAACAGGTATTCGGCGGCCAGGGCGGGGATCCCGCCGCACTCGCGCAGCAAGCCGGCGCCCAGGCCGCAGGTCCCGCCGCGCCTGCTCAGCCAAGCGGTGGCCAGGCCATCAATCCCGCCGCGATCGGTCAGCAGATCGGCGGGCTCGTCGATCAGTTCATGCCCAGTCTCGGAGGCAAGGGCGCCGCGATCGGCGGCCAGCTCGGCGGCCTCGCGTCGAGCTTCATGAACATGGGCGGTGGGCAGCAGTCATGACGGGAAAGCTGATCGCATTTCCGCAGGACGCTGCACCCTCCGACGAACCGCAGACCGTGACGCGAGCGCGGCCACAACGCGCGTCGCTCGCCTCCGAGCTGCGACCGCTGCGACGTGCGCGGACCGAGCGAGAGCAAGGCGCGCTTGCCGAGCTGCCGCGCGAAGCGACGATCACGGCGCTGCACGAGACTCGTGACGCCGTCACGGTGTCGCGGCCGGCAGAGCCGGTGACCGCGTCGCGTCGCGAACTGCCCGCCGAGCCGGTGACAGCGTCGCGTCGCGATGTGCCGACGATGGGCGAGCGCCTGCGCGCGGGACCTGCGGCCTCGCCGGACTCGCTGCGCGAGCTGATCGGCGAAGCCGCGCCCCTCGCCACCGACGAGCGGACGACGAGGCGTCCCGCGATCCGCGTTCTCGTCGGCGGACAGGTGCGCTTCGTCGGCTGGGTCTGACTGGGGTCAGACACAACTTCTACAAGTTGCTGCACAGATCGCGCAGCAAGTTGTTGGGGGTCAGGTCGAGCTCCACAAACTTGTGCGACTTGTGTCTGCCCCCATCTCGTCAGAACGAGAAGTGCGCCTGGATGCGGCCCTGGATGCGCGCCTTCGGAGCCGGACGAACGACGTACGACGGCGTTGAATACGCCGGCTGATAGCTCGGCTGGTACGTCGGCTCGTAGCTGTACCGGCCGTCGTCGAACGACCGATCGTAACGATCGCGCACGCTCGGCCGCGCGACGCGATCCGCGCGCGGGATGATCTGCAGGCGTGCCGGCGTGCGGTCGACGACCTGTCGGCCGTAGTCGAGGTCGACGCTCGTGATCGCGCCGCAGTTCGGCGGCAGGTCGACGTTCACCGGTTCGCCCGGGCGGATGTTGCGCAGGCTTGTCGAGAACGATCGGCCATCGGAGAAGTGCACGGTCATGCCGCGCGCGCGGACGGTGTCGTTCAGCGCGACGAGCTCGAGGCGGCCCGCGCGGGTCAGGTTGGTCTGGACGTGATCGGTGCCATCGCGCGGGTCCGCGCTGACCTCGAGCAGGAGCCCGTTGTCGCGCCAGTACTGCGGGTTGGCAGAAGCGACGCCGGATGCAGCAGCCACACCGGCAGTGACGAGCGGAACGAGAAGACGGCGGTTCATGACATTCACCCTTTTTTGGGAGCGCAACACGCTCCGTGTTCGTGGTGATGGACGCGGCTCCTACCTGTGTCTTCACCGAAATCGTGTCCGCATTTCTCGTCGGAAACTGCCCGACCAAGCGATCGGTATTCTTCGTGCGCCGCATTCGTGATAGCGACGAGGGATGCAGCGAGCTCTCGCCGTCGCCCTCGCCGTCGCCGCCTCGAGCACCCTCATCGGTTGCGGCAGCGAGAAGTGCGATCCGAATTCGGAGTCGTGCGTGTTCGAAGCCGACGTCAGCACGCTGACCGTCCACGCCGGCGAAGAGGACGAGGACACCTGTCAGAGCTGGACGCTGAACAATGCGACCGAGCTCTGGGTCAACGAGATCACGCAGGGCAACGACGGTGGCTACCACCACGCGAACTGGTTCTTTGTCCCCGACGATCAGTTCACGCTGCCCGACGGCACGTGGTCGTGCAGCGAGAACCAGTTCGGCGAGCTCGTCGCCGCGCTGCAGGGTGGCTACCTGTTCGCACTCAGCACCCAGTCACACGCCGAGACGCAGACGCTGCCATCACACTCGGCGATTCGCATCCCGCCGTACAGCCGCATCATCGGCTCGAGCCACCTGCTGAACGCGAGCGATGCCGACGTCACGACGACGATGCACCTCGCGATCAAGACGCTGCCGCCCGACCAGGTCGAGGCGAAGCTCGCGCCGGCGCGCATCTCGTATCACGACCTGCAGATCGAGCCGACGTCGCGCTCTGCGTTCACGACCGAGTGCGACCTCGCCACCGCGTACGAGGGCGTCTATCACCGCCCGCTCGCGTACAAGCTCTACTACACGCTCGTCCACTACCACGCGCTCGGCGTCTACCAGCAGCTCGAGATCATGGGCGGCCCACGCGACGGCGAGGTCATCCTGCGGCACGAGGGCTTCGGCGATAACGCCGGTCACGCGATCGAGCCGCCGCTCGACCTCGCGGCCGCCGGTGCACGCGGCCTCCGCCTGACGTGCGGCTACGACAACCCTCGCTCGGCGCAGGTTGGCTGGGGCATCGGCGATCAGGAGATGTGCGTGATGGCTCTGCAGGCTGTCACAGACATCGGCTACGACGCCGACGTCGTCAACGGCAGCAACACACGCGTCGGCCCGTCGCCGAGCGGCGAGATCATGAATAGCGGCCCGTGCCAGATGACCGCGTTCCCGTGGGACTTCGCCAAGCCCGGTGGGCGCGGTCACTGAGGCCTGTGAGCGTCACCGCTAGCGCAGAGAATGGGGTCGGACCCCATTCTGCGTCGTCGCGAGCGGAGTCCTCGGCGCATGAACATCATCGTCGCAGAGAAATGGGGTCGGACCCCATTCCGCGTCGTCGCGAGCGGAGTCCTCGGCGCATTAGAGATATGGGGTCGGACCCCATTCCGCGTCGTCGCGAGCGGAGTCCTCGGCGCATGAACATCATCGTCGCGGGCGGCGGCATCTTCGGCGTCACCGCGGCGCTCGCGCTGCGCGGCCGCGGTCATGCGATCACCCTCGTCGATCCGGGCCTGCCCCACCCGCTCGCCGAGTCGACCGACATCAGCAAGGTCGTGCGCATGGACTACGGCGCCGACGCCGACTACACGGCACTCGGCGAAGAGGCGCTCGCAGGCTGGCGGCAGTGGAACGCGCGCTGGTCCCTCTTCAGGGATTCCGCGGCATCTGCACGGCCGCTGTTTCACGAGACCGGCGCGACGTTCCTGTCGCGCGTGCCGATGTCGGGCTTCGAGCTCGACAGCTACGCGATGCTGACGTCGCGCGGTCACCAGCTCGAGCGCCTCGATGCCGATGCGATCGCCGCGCGCTTTCCCGCGTATCGCCGCGGCGCGCTCGTCGACGGCTACTTCAACCCCGAGGGCGGCTGGGCCGAGTCGGGCGGGGTCGTCGCACAGCTCGGGCGTGAGGCCGAAGGGCTTGGCGTGACGATCCGAGCAGCGCACATCTCGCAGATCGTCGACGACGGCGCGCTGCTCGACGACGGCGAGCTCGTACGTGCGGACCTCGTCGTCGTGACCGCGGGCTCGTGGGTGCCGCTGCTCGTGCCCGAGCTCGCGCCCGTGCTGCGTGCCGTCGGTCAGCCGGTGTTCCACTTGCGGCCTGACGATCCGTCGCTGTTCGAGGCGCACCACTTCCCCGTGTTCGGTGCCGACATCTCGCGCACCGGGTTCTACGGGTTCCCGGTCAACCGCGACGGCATCGTGAAGATCGCGAACCACGGCACCGGCACGCTGCTGCCGCCCGATGCGCCGGCGAGTGCGCGCGTCGTCACCGAGGCGCAGGAGAACGCGCTGCGCGAGATGCTGCGCGCGACATTCCCGGCGCTCGCGGCCGCGCCGATCGTCTACCGCCGGCTGTGCGTGTACTGCGACACCGTCGACGGCCACTTCTGGATCGCGCGCCATCCGACGCGCGAGAACCTCGTGGTCGCGACCGGCGGCTCGGGCCACGCATTCAAGTTCGCGCCCGTGCTCGGCGAGCTCATCGCAGCGATCGCGCTCGGCGAGCCGCATCCGCTTGCGCACAAGTTTCGCTGGCGCGCCGAGCTCACCGAGCCGCAAGGCGTCGAGGCCGCGCGACATCACGGTCGCTGAACGCACTACTGTGTTCCATCGCGCGTCGGCCCCGCCGATGCGCGCGACATTCACGCATTCGTGATGCCCGCGTGCCTAGGGCACAGCGATGTGCCTTCTTCCGTCGAGCCACGTGCGGCGTTAGCTAGACGCGCATGAAGCTCTACTACGCGCCCTCTGCGTGTTCGATCTCTCCTCACGTCGCACTGATCGAGGCCGGCCTGCCGTTCGAGCTCGTCCGCGTCGACTTCATGCGCGGCAAGAAGCTCCCCGATGGTCGTGACCTCTCGGCAGTGTCGTCGAAGGCCTACGTGCCCGTCCTCGAGCTCGACGACGGCCAGATCCTCACCGAGGGTGCGGTCATGGTGCAGTACATCGCCGACCGTGCGCCCGCGGCCAAGCTCGCGCCGCCGAACGGCACGTTCGAGCGCGTGCGCCTGCAGGAGCTCTTGCACTTCATCGCGACGGAGCTGCACAAGGGCATGACGCCGCTGTTCTCGAAGGTTCCCAACGAGGAGTACAAGCAGGTGGCGATCGAGAGGGTGAAGTCGCGCCTCGCGCTCGTCTCGCAGGAGCTCGGCAACCGCCCGTTCATCTTCGGCGACTCGTTCACGATCGCCGACGGCTACCTGTTCTACATCCTTCGTACGTGGACGAAGAACTTCAAGGGTGAGCTGCCCGGCAACCTCGTCGAGTACTACGCGAGGATCGCCGAGCGTCCGTCGATGAAGGCTGCGCTCTCGGCCGAAGGCATCAGCGCGTAGCGGTCAGTCGCGGTCGCCGCCGAAGTCGAGCGAGTGGATGCCGACGTACATGCCGGCGACCCACGCGCCCTGCGTCGTCAGATCCGCGCCGGCCGTCGCGCCGAGCGAGACCTGCGGGCCGAGCCACATCTCACCGCGCACGCGCGGCTCGAGCACGTAGTCGGAGCGATCGGGCGCGTTCAGCGCATCGCGAAGCCCGCGCCAGCCCGCCGCGACCTCGGCCGACAGCGCGCCGAAGCGGAACGGGTGCCGCATACCGGCGACGCCGTAGCCACCGGCGAGGTTGGAGCCTTCGCGCGCCATCGCGCCCGCCTCGGCCTCAGCGCCGAGATACGTGTTCCAGCGCGCTCGCATCGTGAAGCGCAACGCGATCGAGCCGGCGCCGCCTCCGGTGTCGGGGACCTCGGATGTTGTCGAGGTCTCACCGGTCGTGCGCGCGATCGACGTCACCGGTCGTTGGACCGGAGCGATGTGGCGCGCGTTGACCACGGTCTCGAAGTGCGCCGGTCGCTCGTAGCCATGCAAGCGATCGACGACGCACGCGGGGGTAGTGCACAGCAGAACGACGAGAAATGAGCCGCTGCGGAGCATGGTGACCATGTTGACATGGTCACCTCGGGCCGTCTTCGACGATTTTGGCGGTTGCTCCCGCTACGCGATCACGCGACTTCGAGGGGATGGCGCAACAGAAGCAGTGCGTTAGCCACGACCAACAGCGTGCTGCCCTCGTGGAGAACGACCGCCTGCGCGATGGTCGTCCAGCCGAAGATCGACGCGACAACGAGCAGCGTGCTGACGCCGAGCGCGATCGCGACGTTCTGCGCGACCACGCGCGATGCGCGCCGCGCGAGCCCGACAGCAAACGGCAAACGCGTCAGCGAGTCGTCGAGCAGCACGACATCGGCCGTCTCGAGCGTCGCGTCGGCGGCGGTGCCACCCATCGCGATTCCCACCGACGCCGCGGCGAGCGCAGGCGCATCGTTGACGCCGTCGCCGACCATGCCGACGCCGCTCGGCAGCGACGCGAGCTTGCGGATCTCCGACACCTTGCCCTCGGGCAAGAGCGGCGCGCGGACCTCCTTGATGCCGACCGACGACGCGATCGACTTCGCGACGCGCGCGTTGTCGCCCGACAGCATGATCGTCGTGTCGATGCCGAG